>JBASRP010000371.1:0-8479 GCA_049273905.1 Actinomycetota bacterium | reverse complement strand
GGAACGGGTGGCCTGGCCGGCGCACTCCCACTCGTCACCAAAGGCTGCGGTCAGGGCGAATCACCCAACACCATCAATACGAACTACTGGTTCGGGATAGATGCGGCGTCGAACAAGCTCGTGGCCGACTTCGAGGACACCGCGGGTGGGGTAAACCACCCGGCTGCCGTTACCCCAACAGCCTTGGTTGCTACACCCGGCGTATGGCACCACGGGGCTGTGACGTACGACGGATCGACGTGGCGGTTCTATCTCGACGGTCAGTTCGACCGCGCGTTGTCGCTAGGAGGATCGTTCATACCCGAGTCGCTTTCGGCACAACACGCCGCAATCGGCAGCTCGCTACCGTCAACAGGCGGAACCTGCACCGCAGCGGCCGGGTTTTTCCAGGGAGTCATGGACGAAGTCAGGATTTGGAACGTCGTTCGCTCGCAGAGTGACATCCAGTCGACGATGAACCAGGAGCTCGAGTCGGGCACGGGTTTGCGCGGACGCTGGGGGCTCAATGAAGGGTCCGGTACCGTGGCTAACGACTCCACGGGATCGACGATCGGAACCCTCACGAACGGCCCGGCGTGGGTGGTAGGGCAAGCGCTCACGCCGCCTCCCGTTACTCCGCACGCGCTGCAGTTCGTCTCTGCGCCGGCTCCGCCGCCAGCGCCGGGTCAGTACGTCACCTTTGGCGCGGCCCCCGGCCTCGCCTCGCCGACGTTCACGCTTGAGACATGGTTCAAGCGCACCGGCACGGGCGTCGGGACTCAAACCGGCTCTAGCGGGTTGGTGAGCTCGGTGCCGTTGATCTCGAAGGGACGAAACCAGATCGACGCCGACGACAACCGGGACATGAACTATTTCCTCGGTATTGACACGGCAACGAACGCTCTCGCCGTCGATTTCGAGGAAGGCCCCGGCCTGACGGCGGGTGACAATCATCCGCTCGTCGCCAGCACTCCCATCACTTTGAATGTTTGGCACCACGCGGCTGCCACATATGACGGTACGACGTGGAAGATCTATCTGGACGGCAGACTCGATGCCTCCAACTTCGTCAACAAGCCGGCACGAGGCGATTCGATCCAACATGCCGGACTCGGGACAGCAATGGACTCGACCGGTGCGCCCGTCGGGTTCTTCGAAGGGCTCATGGATGAGGCGCGGATCTGGAACTTCGCGCGTACCGGTGCTCAGATCCGTACTGACAAGGACACGGTCGACCCTTCGTCGACGACCGGACTTCTCGGGCAGTGGCACCTCGATGAAAGCGCAGGCAATTCATTCGCGGATGCGTCGGACCACGGAAACACCGGCACAGGCAATGGTGGCTCGCACGTTGCACCGTACGGCTTCCTTCAGGACTCGCTCTCGCCTGCCTCGCCGACCGGATTCGCCGCGACGCCCGACGACGGACAGGTGGCTTTGGCCTGGAACGCGGGGGCATCCGAGGTGGCCGGGTACGACATCTACCGAGCGACGTTCCCAGGCGTGTCGACCCTCGGCACTCCGGTGAACGGCGGCGACCTCATCACGGACAACAGCTACATCGATACGGGGCGAACGAACGGAACCCAGTACTTCTACAAGGTCGTCGCGATCGACCGTGCCAACAACCGGTCCGGAGACTCCAACGAGGCGAACGCGACGCCTGTGCCCGGCGACCCGGTGCTCGTCGGCGCCGGCGACATCGCCAACTGCGGCCTGTCAGCCGCGGAGGACGGCGCTCCGGAAACGGCTGCCCTCATCGCGGGCATCCAGGGGTCGGTCTTCACGGCGGGAGACAACGTCTACGACAACGGCCTCCTCACAGAGTTCCAGAGTTGCTATGAACAGTCGTGGGGAGCGTTCAAGAACCGCACGAGTCCCGCACCGGGCAACCACGACTACGGCAACGGCGGCAACAACGGCGGCGGCTACTTCGACTACTTCAACGGCGTCGGGCAGGCCACCGGCCCGGCCGGCGATCGGACGAAGGGCTACTACAGCTACGACATCGGCGATTACTGGCACATCGTCGTGCTCAACAGCGAGTGCTACTACTGGGACATCTGTGCCGGAGGTCCTGCGGCTCAAGAGGCGTGGTTGGAGGCGGATCTCACGGCGAACGCGAGCAGGAACGTTTTCGCGTTCATGCACAAGCCCCGGTGGAGCTCGGGCAACAGCTACAGCGGCGGGGCCGGGCTCACCGTCCTGCAGCCTCTGTGGCAGCTCCTTTACGACCACGGCGCCGAGGCGTTGTTCGTCGGTCACGACCACCACTACGAGAGGTTCGCCCCGCAGGACGCGGACGGACAGCTCGACAACAGCTACGGCGTGCGCGAGTTCATCGTCGGAATGGGTGGAGCGGGGTTCCATTCGTTGCCTGCGGGCAACACCCCGGCGAACAGCGAGTTCAAGAACGCCACGAACTATGGGGTGATGAAGCTCGTGCTTCATCAGTCGAGCTACGACTGGCGATTCGTCCCGGTGACGGCCGGCGCACTCCCGAACGAATTCGGGACGGTGGCCGTGCACGGGCCGCCGCCGGACACGACGCCTCCGGTCGTGGACATCACGGGGGTCAACCCGCCGGCGCTGCAGTTCGACGAGCCCAGCACGGATGTCACATGGGAAGCGAACGAGAGCGGGACGTACTCCGTTCGGGTCGGTGGAACGACGTGCGGAGGCGGGGCGCAGGGCGGCACCGTGGTGGCGAGCGGCTCGTACACCGCGCCCAACTCCGTTACCACGACGGTCAGTTCGAGCTTCCTCGCTGACGGCGACAACACGATCCGCGTCTGCGTCACCGATGGCAATACGAACACTGGCTCCGACACGGCGATCGTGTCGAAGAACGTGACGCCGCCCCCGAACGCGCTGTCGTTCGACGGGTCCAACGACTACGTCGACTTCGGTCCCGCCACCGGCGAGCTCGGGGCGTCGACGTTCACGCTCGAGACGTGGTTCAAGCGCACCGGAGCCGGTACCAGCGTCAGCACCGGATCCGGCGGCGTCACGGCGATCCCGCTGATCACGAAGGGCCGCGCTCAAGACGAAGCGGTGGCTCACAACATGAACTACTTCCTCGGGATCCGGGCCGACAACGGCCACCTCATCGGAGACTTCGAGGACACGTCCGGCGGCGACAACCATCCCGTCGAGGGCGTCACGCCGATCGTGATCAACAGCTCAGCGTGGCACCACGCTGCCGCGACATACGACGGCACTACGTGGCGGCTCTACCTCGACGGCAAGCTCGAGATCGCTGAGACCGAGGTCGGCACCCCGGAGAGCAACTCGGAACAGCACGCGGCTCTCGGGACCGCGATCGGTACCGACGATGAGTCCCCCAACCTAGGGCCGGTCGGGGCGTTCGCCGGTGTGCTCGATGAGGTCCGGATCTGGGGCGTCGCGCGCAGCGGCGCGCAGATCCGCGCGAACAAGAATGTCGAGACGCTCAGCGGCGTGACGGGGCTCCTCGGCCAGTGGCACCTGAATCAGACCACCGGCACACAGGTTCTCGACGCCTCGGGCAACAACGTCACCGGGACGCTCAGCGGCGCCCTGTGGGTTGCCGGCTATGGCTTCCCGCAGGACATCACCGCGCCCGCAGCGCCGGCCGGAGTGGCGGCCACCGCTGGAGACAGCTCCGCGCTCGTGGACTGGAACGACAGCGCCGCGTCCGATCTCGCCGGCTACAACATCTGGCGGGGGCTCGCGCCGTCGGTCGACACGAGCGGCACGCCGCTCAACGGCCAGGACCTGCTGAAGAACTCCACCTTTAGCGACACAGGCCTAGCCAACGACACGACGTACTACTACGCGGTCCAGACGGTCGATACGTCGAACAACTCGTCATCCTCGTCCGAGGACAGCGTTGTCCCGGCCGACACGTCGGCGCCCGTCGTCACGATCGTGGGAGCGAACCCGGCGTCGCTCGGATTCGGCGACACCGACACCGACATCACTTGGCACGCGGACGAGAACGGGCCGTACTCGGTGCGGCTCGGTGGAGCCGACTGTACCGGTGGAACCGAACTGGACAGCGGGACGTACTCCGCGTCGCCGAACAACCTCGTCACGAACGTTCTCGCGAGCGCCCTTGCTGAGGGCAACAACACGATCCGCGTCTGTGTGACGGACGCCGCCCAGACGGGCTCGGACACGATCGTCGTGCCGAAGAACTCGACGCCGCCGACCAACGGCCTCACCTTCGACGGCGTGAACGACTACGTCGACTTCGGACCGGCCACGAGCGAGCTCGGGTCGCAGACGTTCACGATCGAGACCTGGTTCAAGCGGACCGGCGCAGGCGTCAGCGTCAGCACCGGGAGCGGCGGCGTTACCGCGATCCCATTGGTGACCAAGGGCGTGCATGAGGACGACGCGACACCCAACATCAACATGAACTACTTCCTCGGGATCCGGACCGACGACAACAGCAACCACCTCGTCGCCGACTTCGAGGACACGACCGACGGCGGGAACCATCCGATCTCGGGAACCACGGCCATCCCCGCCAACGACAACATCTGGCACCACGCGGCCGCGGTCTTCGACAACGCCACGCTGACGTGGCGGCTGTATCTGGACGGCGTTCTCGAGACGCGCGAGACCGAGGACGGTACGCCGGAAGCGACGTCGATCCAGCACGCCGCGTTCGGCACCGCGATCAACTCCAGCGTGACACCCGTCACCGAGGGCGCGTTCCAAGGCGTCCTCGACGAGGTTCGCATCTGGAACGTCGCACGGACGGGTGCGCAGATCCGCGCCAACAAGAACTCCGAGACGCCGACGCCGAACACGGGGCTGCGTGGGCATTGGCACCTCAACCAGACCAGCGGGAGCCCGGTCGATAGCTCCACCCAACACCTCGCCGGGACGCTCAGCGGAGCCACGTGGACGGCGGGGAATGCCGTCTCGGTCGACACGACGGCACCCGCTGCGCCGACGGGTCTCGACGGCACCCCCGACGACCAACAGATCACGTTGACGTGGGATGCGAACGCCGAGCCCGACATCGCCGGGTACGACCTCTATCGGGGGACGAGCCCTGGAGTGTCGACGGCCGGAACGCCGGTCAACGGCGCCGACCTCATCACAGGGACGACGTACGTCAACGCCGGCCTAACCAACGGAACGACGTACTACTACAAGCTGATCGCGGTGGACTCCGCGAACAACCGCTCGACCGCGTCCCTCGAGGACAGCGCAATGCCGGTGCCCGGCGATCCGCAGATCGTGGGAGCCGGCGACATCGCCGACTGCAACCGTACGCAGGACACGGACACCGCGGCGCTGATCAACGGGATCTCGGGTGGTGTGTTCACGCTCGGCGACAACGTGTACCAGAACGGTCAGTTCTCAGAGTTCACGAACTGCTACGCGCCCAACTGGGGCGCGCCCGCGATCAAGAGCCGGACCCGGCCGGCGCCGGGTAACCACGACTATGCGAACGGGACCGACCCCAACACCGGCGACAGCGAAGCGATCGGCCAGGGGTACTTCGACTACTTCAACGGAGTCGGACAAGCGACCGGCGTCGCCGGGAATCGGACGCAGGGCTACTACAGCTACGACGTCGGCCCGTACTGGCACATCGTGGTCGCGAACAGCGAGTGCTACTACTACAACGTCTGCGGCGGCGGGAGCATCGCCGCAGGAACGGCCGCGCAGGAGTCGTGGCTCCGCGGCGATCTGGCCGCGAACCCGGGCAAGAACGTCTTCGTCATGATGCACAAGCCGCGTTGGAGCTCGGGGACGACACTGCCCGTCCTCCAGCCGCTGTGGCAGATCGCCTACGACTACGGCGTCGAGGCCGTGTTCGCCGGGCACGACCATCACTACGAGGTGTTCGCGCCGCAGAACGCGGCCGGGGGCCTGGACACAGCTTTCGGCGTGCGGCAGTTCATCGTGGGGACCGGCGGGGCGGCCGTGACCAACGGCAACCCGTCGCCGGAGCCCAACAGCCAGGCCTACAACAGCTCGACGTACGGTGTCATGAAGCTGAAGCTGCACCAGTTCAGCTACGACTGGCAGTTCATCCCGACGACCGTCGGCGGCTTCGCCAACAGCGGTACGCAGTCGGTGCACTCTGTGCCCAGCCAGCGCCCCGTTATCGACTCCGTCACGATCAGCCCCACGGCGCCGACGACGAACCAACTGCTGACCGCCACCGTGACGAGTCACGACCCGAACGGCGGGACGATCACCTACGCGTACCAGTGGCTGAAGGGCGGCGTCGCCATCCCGAGTCAGACGGGTTCGACGCTCAACCTGGCGACGGCCGGTAACGGAGATAGGGGCGACGTGATCACGGTTCGTGTGACCGGTAGCGACGAGACCGGGCCCGGCAGTCCGGTGACATCGAGCGGCGTCACGGTGGCGAACTCGCCGCCGAGCGCGACGGTGTCCTTGAGTCCGGACCCGCCGGGGACGAACGCGATCCTGACCGCGACGGCGACCAAGTCCGACGCGGACAACAACACCGTGACGCTCACCTACATCTGGAAGACGGCCGGTGTCGTCAAGAAGACGACGTCGAACAGCGCGTCGTTGACCGACACGTTCGATCTGTCGGTCGCCACCAACGGCGATGCCGGCCAAACGGTGTCCGTCGAGGTGACCCCGAACGACGGGACGGCGAGCGGGACGCTCGCAACGGACTCGGTGGTCGTCGCGTCGGCGCTCGCTTCGCCGACCGGATTGACGGCGTCATTGACGACGAGCGCCGTCGTCCTCGACTGGGCGAACAACACCGAGCCGAACCTCGCCGGCTACAACGTGTACCGCTCGACGACCTCGCCGGCTGCGGGCTTTACGAAGCTCAACAGCGCGGTCCTTACCGCTTCGGCGTACAACGACACGACCGCGCTGGCGCAGACGACCTCCTACTACCAGGTAAAGGCAGTCGATACGGGTGCGCTCGAATCAGGGCCCGCAGCGATCTCGGCGACGCGCGGGATCGCGTTCCGTTCGGCCTCGTCGCAGAAGGGCTCGGGGTCGTCTCTGACGGTCGCACGGCCGGCCGGTATTGCTGCTAACGACGTTCTGCTGGCCGTGATCGACATCCGAAGCGCCGGGACGATCACGCCTCCGGCGGGCTGGACGCTCGTCCGGTCGGACGTGAACGGCACGGCGTTGAAGCAATCCGTGTACGTCCACAACTTCCAAGCGAGCGACCCGGCGTACACCTGGACGTTCTCCGGGAACCAGAGCATCACGGGGGCGATCCTTGCGTACGCCGGCGTGAACACGGCGGGACCGATCGACGTTACGTCGGGCAAGTTGAACGCGAGCTCGACGTCGATCTCGACCAACGCCGCTATCACGGCGGACCCGGCGGCTGTGGTTGGCTTCTTCGGCACGGCGACGAACGCGACGATCACCCCGCCGGGGACGATGGCCGAGCAGGTCGAGGTCACCGCCTCGGGGAAGGCGAAGCTCACCGCCGAGGCGGCGGACGTGCTGCAACCCGCCGCGGGTTCCACGGGAGCGCCGACCGCAGGGGGATCGGTCGCAGCCGTGAACATCGGCCAGATCGTCGCCCTGCGTCCGTCCGACGTCGCCGTGCCGCCGGACACGACCAATCCGGACCCGCCGACCGGTCTCACGGCGACGGCGTCCGGGACGACGGTCAATCTGAGCTGGGTCGCGTCCCACGACAACGTCGGCGTGCATCACTACGACGTCTTCCGCGACGGCGCGCCGGTGGCGATCGCTTCGCCCACGGGGACCACGTACGCTGACACCGGGGCGAGCCCGAACGCCACCCACTCGTACACGGTGAATGCGGTCGACGCCGCGGACAACAGCTCAACGCCGTCCAACACGGCGACCGTGACGACGTCGAGCATCATCTTCCACGGCGTCTCGACGGGGAAGGCCAAGAACGCAACGACGCTGTCGCTCGCGAAGCCCGCCAATACGGCAGAGGGCGACGTCCTCATCGCGTCGGTCGACGTACGCGACGGACCGATCATCACCCCGCCTGCCGGGGGCGGGTGGGCGCTGGTCCGAAGCGACGTGTCGGGCACGGGCCTCACGAAGGCGAGCTTCTCGCACGTCGTCGGCGCGTCGGACCCGGGACCATACGTGTGGACGTTCTCGAGCGCGCAGACGGCCGCGGGCACGATCCTCGCCTACGGCGGCGTCGATACGACCGCGCCGATCCTCGCGCACAACGCGGGAACATCGGCGACGACGACGATCACGTCACAGGAAGTCACCGCGACGACGGGATCGGTTCTCGTCTCGCTCGTCGGAGTGTCGACGAACGCGGCGATCACCCCGCCGGCGGGGCAGACCGAACGTGCCGAGGTCATCGGCGGCTCGGGGTCGCTCCGGGTCGTCAGCGAGGCGAGCGACTCGGTGCAGCTGGGCGGCCCGACTGGAGATAAGAGCGCAACCGGTTCCAAGGCCGGAGCCGGTGTGCACCAGCTGCTGCTCTTAAAGCCCGCGCCGTAAGTCACGGACCCCGAGAGAGGCCGAGCCACACGGCTCGGCC
>JBASRP010000330.1:0-4473 GCA_049273905.1 Actinomycetota bacterium | reverse complement strand
TCGTCGCGCCGGGAGCGCACGTCATCTCGTTGCGGGCCATCGGCAGCGCGGTGGACCGGACGTTCACGAACTACGTCGACGGCTCATACCGCAAGGGCAGCGGCACCTCGTTCTCGACCGCCATGGTCACCGGCGCGGCCGCCTTGACGCTCCAGGCGAACCCCAGCTGGTCGCCCAACCGCGTGAAGTACGCGTTGACCGCGACCGCCCGGCCGAACGCGTCGTCGAACCCGATGCTCGTCGGCGCCGGCGTGATCGACGCGTACAGCGCGACGTACGCAGCCCCGGCCGGATCCGCGAACGCGGGGCTCGATCGCTCAACCGGGATGGGGAGTTTGGACGCCAGCCGTGGGGACGTCGTCCTGGCTACGACCGACCCCGAGCAGACGCTCGTGAACGGTCTTCTCACGGCGCAGCTCCTCCTCTTCCAGCCGCTTATGTACGTCCTCCCCTGGAACTCGCTCACGTGGCAGGTGTCCCAGTGGGCCGGCAACTCGTGGCACGAGATGGAGTGGGACGGCAACTCCTGGCACGAGGCGTACCCGTTCGGAAACTCGTGGCACGAAGACCCGTTCGGAAACTCGTGGCACGAGAACCCGTTCGGCAATAGCTGGCACGAGGACCCGTGGGGCAACTCCTGGCACGAAGACATGTGGGGCAACTCCTGGCACGAGTCGACCTGGTACGGGAACTCGTGGCACGGGTCGGCGTTCTACGGAGCTTGGGAGTAAGCCGGCGGTGAACGATCAGGAGGGAACGGTTGGGACGACGCGCGTCCGGCGCGTCGTCCCAACCCGCACCCACGCGTTCATCGCGCTGCTGTTCGGAGCGGCGGCCGCCCGCACGGCCGGCTCCCTGAACCTGACGGCGACGACGCACGCGGCTTGGCGCGACGTTCTCCCCCTCTTCGCGCTTCTCGTCGCCGCGGAGCGGATGATGATGCGCTTCCGGTATCGCGGGCAGATCGACGGCATCACGCTCTTCGAGGCCGCACTGGCGCCGGCGCTCGTGGCATTGCCGATCCCCGCGTTCGTCATCCTCGTCGCCGCCGCGCAGGCGACCGCCGCGGTGATCGGACGGGACCCTGCGATCAAGGCCGCTTTCAACGTGGCGCAATGGAGCGCCGCGGCGGCCATCGGCGGCATCGTCTTCCATCTGCTCGCGAACGACGGCGGGCTGTCGACGGGGACGATCCTGGCGCTCGTCGCGGCTCTGACGGCCGTGGCTATCGCGAACATCACGAGCTTCACGTACATGATGCATCTCGTGCAGGGCGAGCCGGTGCGCACCGTGCTGCAAGGCTTCACGCCGCTCCTGCCCGTGTGGGGGATCACCTGGCTCGTGAACATCTGCTTCGGGATCATCTTCAACGCGAGCTACACGTGGAGCACGCTCAGTGCACTGCTCTTCTTCATCCCTCTCGCGATGCTCCACTGGGCGTCGCGCGGGTACGCCGCGGTGGTCGTCGACCAGGAGAGGCTGGCCGGGATGCACCGCGCGTCGCGGCTCCTCTCCGAGCCCGTCGACCCGCGCGAAGCGATCCCCGCGTTCCTGGAGGAAGTACGCCGCTGCTTCTCGTCCGAGGTCGCCGATCTGATCCTCCTCGACAACCAGGTGCGGCACCTCTATCGGGCACGCGCCGGTGCGGAGACCGCCCACACCACCGAGCCCTTCGCGGACGATGAGTCACTCGTCTCGCTGCTGATCGATGTACCGACCACCACCCGCGTCAGGACAAAGGCCGGCACGGCACTGGCCGCCGTGCTCAAGGAGGCTGGTTTCCGCGACTGCCTCGCCGCGCCGCTGTTCGACGGCGCGCGCACGGTCGGTGTCCTCTGCACCTACAACCGCAACGGGATGGAAGGGTTCGACGAGGGAGAGGCGGCCGTCCTCGAGAGCCTCGCCGGAGAGGTCGCCCGTTCGATGATCAAGGCAGGGTTGCTCGAGACGATCCTCGAGGAAAGGCAGAAGCTCTCCGACATCGTCGGGAGCACCTCAGACGGGATCCTTACCCTCGGTCCCGACGGCGTGATCAAAACCTGGAACCCGGCGCTCGAACGCATGACCGGCTACGCGCCCGGACAGATCGTCGGGTCGCACCTCTTCAGCATCCTCGACGTCCGCGATACCAACGGGCATGGCGTGTGCCTGGAGTCGTGGGCCTCGCACGACGCGACACTCCCAGAGGACCTCGAGATCCGCAGCTACTCCGGCGAGCCGCGTTGGTTGTCGTGCTCGTACGCGCGCGTGCGCGAAGCCGAGGGCCGGCCGACGATGCTGATCATCGTCGCGCGCGACGTGACCGAAGCGCGCGAGCTCGAGCGCTTGAAGGACGACTTCGTTGCGACGGTGTCGCACGAGCTCCGGACGCCGCTGACGCCGATCAAGGGCTGGGCGGTCACCCTGCTGCAGCTGGGAACGGCACTCGACGAGTCGCAGCGCGAAGAGGGCGTCCGGACCATCCTGCGTCACGCGGACCGTCTCGAGCGCCTGATCACCAACCTGCTCGAGGTGTCACGCATCGAGCGCGGCCTGGCCGAGCGCCGCGAGGCGATCGTCGACGTCCAGGCGATCACCGAGAAGGTCGTGTCGGACTACACCGCCGAGCAGAGCCGGAGGGATATCCGTCTCACGGTCACGCCCGGAACCTATCGGACCAGGGGCGACGAGGTGTGGCTCGAGCAGATCGTGTCGAACCTCCTCTCCAACGCGATGAAGTACGCGCCGCCCCTCGAACCGATCGACGTGATGGTGTCCGGAACCGGCGACGCGATCGAGGTCGCCGTCCAGGATCACGGCCCAGGGATCCCCGAGGCCGAAGCCGAGCGCATCTTCGAGCGCTTCAAGAGGCTCGGCGATCACATGACGCGCAGCCAGGGCGGAACCGGCTTGGGCCTCTACATCGCGCGCCAGCTCGCTCGCGCGATCGGCGGGGAACTCTCCGTGCGGAACACGCCCGGCCACGGCGCGACCTTCGTGCTCACGCTCCACCGGACCGAAGAGCTCGTCCAGGTCGCATCCTGATCAGCGTCGCGCGCCGCGCCACGGCGGCGTGAACGCCGCGCGTATCGCTGCCTTCAGCCCGTCTCGGCTCTCCTTCTGACGGACGATGATGAACAACGCTCCGGCCATGTAGAAGCCCGCGAATCCGTATCGAACCTCCGCCTGATCGAAGCCGAACTGAGCCAAGAATGGGATGAGGAGCATCACGGCCTCGCCGCGTGAGATCGAGAGACTGCCCAGGACTGCGATCGCGAACACCGATTGCGCGGCCGTGAGGAAAACCTCTTCGACCTGTCGCCCCGACAGCGACATCGCGGTCAACTCACCGCGAGCGATGACGTACACGAGAGGGATGGTCGCGATCAAGAGCGACCACTGATTGACCTTCGAGGAGACCAGGGTGCCGAGCCCTGCGCCCGGCTTCGACCTCAGCACGAACAGGATGGCGATGATCATCTCGGGCGCTTCCGACGCGAGCGGCGCGAGCCACTGCACCAGCAGGAACTCGCTCACTCCCCAGTTCTTGCCCGTCGTGACGAGGCCGTGCGCGAACGGCTCAGCCGACGACAGGATCATCGCCGCGGCGTAAACGAACATGGCGAGCGTCACGAGACGGCGCTTCCTCGTCGCGAGAGCGGCGACGGCAAGCGGCGGTCCGACGAGCTCCGGATGCTCGGACTCCTCGAGCGCCGCGTGCCACACGTACGCCACGAAGATCGTGAAGAGGACGACCAGATCGAGGAGACTCAAGTAGCCCCGGATCGGGATCGAGAACGCCCAGATCGTGGCGACCAGCAGGAAGCCGAGGTCGGTTCGCCGGTTCTCGCCGAGCGAGACTTCGCGCTCCCCGCTCTTCCGCGCCCAGACGAGCACCACGACGGCCCACCCGAGTCCGATCAGCAGCCGGTTGGCGCCCGTCATGTTCGCGATCGCAAGGTCGCGGCAGTGCTCCTTGCCACCGCAGTACCCGCCGGTGATCTGCCCGAGGTCGATGAGACGATCTTCCGTGCCGGCCTTCCATGCGAAGACGAGGTCGACGGCGTACTCGGGAAGGACGGCGACGAAAGCGAGGAAGGCGATCGCCAGAGCCTGCGAGATGTCCAGCTGAGCGACCTCGGCGCCCCACGACAGGAGGAAGGCGGCGCCAAGGATCGAGACACCGAACAGGAGCGTATCGATCTCGGTCGAGATGGTGAACGCGTCGACGCGCAGGAGAAGAGCGGGGATGCAAACCGCCGCCGCCGCGACGATGTACTTCCATTCGCCGCGGACGGTGCGAGGGTCGATCGCCGGGCCCTCCGCCACGCCGCGGACACTACCAGAGGGATCGCCGTCTTTCGGCGGAGATACGATGCGCGCGATGGACCTCCTTCCCATCCTCGAGCGACTCCGAGCGACCGACGACGGCCAGGACAAGCTTGCGCACCTCGAACGGCTGCCCCCGCGCGAGCCCGACGCAATGGATGTTCC
>JBASRP010000311.1:0-6054 GCA_049273905.1 Actinomycetota bacterium | reverse complement strand
GCCTTCATCGGCGCGTCGCGCTCGGGCTCGGGCTCGGCCCCTTCCTCGAGCGCGGGCGGCGGCAACACGCTGTCCATCCAGCCGCCGAGCACGCTCTTCTCGTGCACGAGCTCTTCGATCGACGTCTCGGAGTACTCGAAGTGCGGGCTCCAGAACAATGCGTCGAAGGGGCAGACCTCGACGCAGATCCCGCAGTACATGCACAGCGCGAAGTCGATCGCGAAGCGGTCGAGGACGTTCCGCGTCCGCGCGCGGGCGCCCGGCGTCTTCGGCGGCACCGTGTCCTTGTGCGACTCGATGTAGATGCACCAGTCGGGACACTCGCGCGAGCACAGCATGCAGACCGTGCAGTTCTCTTCCTTGAACGCGATCACGCCGCGCGTTCGCGCCGGGAGGTCGGGCATGACGTGGGGGTACTGCTGCGTGACGGCCCGGCGCGTCATCGTCTTGAGCGTGATCGAGAGGCCCTTGACGAGGCCGAACGCCGGTCCGATCACGGGCTTGGCGGCGATCTTCTTCTCCATCGCCCGCATGCGTTCGCGCATCTCCTCTTTCGAGCGCGGCATCGGCACGGCTAGAACACCACCTTGAAGACGCCGGTCAGAAGGATGTTCAGGAGCGCCATCGGGATCAGGTACTTCCACGCCATCTTCTGGAGCTGGTCTTCACGGAGGCGCGGGTACGTCGCGCGCAGCCAGATCACCAGGAACGAGATCGCGCCGATCTTCGCGAGCGTCCACAGCGGCCCGGGGATGCCGGGGATCAAGATCCCCTTCCATCCGCCGAGGTACATCACCGTTGCGAGACCGGATAGGGCGACGATGCCCGCGTATTCCGATAGCAGGAAGAGACCGAACTTGATGCCGGTGTACTCGGTCATGTGGCCGAAGATGATCTCGGAGTCGGCGATCGGCATGTCGAACGGCGGACGCGAGAGCTCCGCGAGGCTCGCCGTCACGAAGATGCCGAAGCCGACGAGCTGGGGCAGCACGTACCAGTAGGCGTCCTGCGCATCGACGATCCCTACTAAGGAGAGCGTCCCCGCCTGCATCGCCACCGCCGCGGCCGCGAGCACGAGCGGCAGCTCGTACGCGATCAGCTGCGCGGCGCCGCGGATCGCACCGATCAACGAGAACTTGTTTGCGCTCGCCCATCCGGCCATCAGCATCCCGATGACGCCGATCGCCGAGATCGCCAGCGCGAAGAACAGCCCGAGGTCCATGTTCTCGGCCCACCAGCCACCGGGCCCGAACGGGATGACGACGAAGATCATGATCACCGGCGTCACGACGAGCAGCGGCGCGACCGTGAAGACCCACTTGTCGGCGGCGCTCGGCGTGATGTCCTCCTTCTGGATGAACTTCACGCCGTCGGCGATCAGCTGCGCCCAGCCGTGGAACCGCCCGGCCTCCATCGGTCCGAGCCGCGCCTGCATGTGCGCCAGCACTTTGTGCTCCACGTAGCCGATCACGAGCGGCGCGGTCAGGAAGAAGATCAGGACGGCGCCGAGCTTGAGCCCGAAGAGGACCCAGACGTTGTCGAAGTATCGCTCGAGGATCACCGGTCGACGTCCCCGACGACGAAGAACACGCTGCCGAGAACCGCGATCAGATCCGGCACGAGGATGCCGGGGAGGAGGTAGGGGATCATCGACACGTTCGAGAACGACGGCGTCCGCATCTTCATCCGCCACGGGTACTTGCCGCCCGTGGAGACCATGAAGTAGCCGCACTCCCCCAGCGAGTTCTCGGTGCGCAGGTACGTCGAGCCGGCCGGGGCCTTGATCGTCTTCGGCATCTTGCCGGGGATGATCGGACCGGCCGGGATCTTGTCGTGCACCTGCTCGATGATCTTCAGCGACTCCTCGATGCGGCGGTACAGAACGGTGAAGCGATCGAACGAGTCGCCGTTGGAGCCGATCGGGACGTCGAAGTCGACCTGGTCGTAGAAAAGGTACGGCTCGGTCTTGCGGGAGTCCTCGGCGATGCCCGACGCCTGCAGGATCGGGCCGGTCACGCCGTAGTCCTTCGCGATCTCGCCGGGGAGTGCGCCGACGCCGACGGTGCGCTTCTTGAAGATCTCGTTGCCGAGCAGGAGCCCTGCGTAGTCGAGCAGCCGGTGACGCGTCAGCTTCACGAGCCGCTCCGAGTGCTTGAGGAATCCCGACGGCAGGTCCTCTTTCAGACCGCCCACGCGGCACGACGTGAAGTGCAGACGCCCGCCGGTCGCCGATTCCATCAGCGCCTGGATCTCCTCGCGTTCACGGAACGCGTAGAACATCGGCGTCATCGCGCCGAGCTCCAAGCCGTAGGAACCGAGGAACATCAGGTGGTTGAGGATCCGGTTCCACTCGACCATGAGCATGCGGATCCACTGCGCGCGCGGCGGGACTTCGAGGCCCATCATCTTCTCGACGATCAGGGCGACGCCGAGTTCGTTCCCGTACGCCGACAGCCAGTCGTGCCGGTTCACGAGCGCGATGATCTGGCGGTAGTCGCGCGCCTCGGCGAGCTTCTCGAAACCACGGTGCATGTATCCGATCACCGGCTCGGCGGCGGTGATCAGCTCGCCGTCGAGCGTGATGACCACGCGGAGCACGCCGTGCGTCGACGGGTGCTGCGGCCCGATGTTGAGGACCATCTCCTCCGTCGCGAGCGAACCCTCACCGGCGACGATGACCTCCATGCCCTCCCCGGGGCCGCCGGGGAACATCTGGGAGCGAGCTTCCTCGGTCAACGCCATCAGTGAGAACTCTCCTGCTCGGGATGCTGGCCTGCCGACGCGGGCACGCGGCCCGGCCGAGGCGAAGACCCGGGCGCGCCCGGCTCCTCGCGGCCTTCCCACTCCTTCGCTTCGCGCGTCATCAGCAGGAAGTCTTTACGAAGCGGGTATCCCTCGAACGCTTCGGGGAGCAACAGCTTCACGAGATGCGGATGCCCTTCGAACATGACGCCGAAGAGCTCCCACGTCTCGCGCTCGTGCCAGTTCGCGCCGCGCCAGATCCCGCTCAGTGTCGGCACGCTGCCACCGTCCCGCGCCACGCGGATCCGCATGTTGAGGTGGTGCTGGCGCCGGACCGAGTACAGATGGGCGACGACCTCGATCTCGTTCTCCTCCGGCCAGTCGACGCCGCAGAGGAATGTGAACATGTCGAAGCGGCACTTGCCGCAGTCCTTCAGGTGTTGCGCAACCGTGGTCCACTTTTCGCGCGCGACCCAGATAGAGGCTTGGCCGAGCTCGGTGTCGGAACGCTCGACGAAGGATGCGTCGGCCTCTTGCAGGTGCGCGACGAGCTCCTCAGGAGTCATCGGTTCGAGAGATCCACCGGGCCGATCGACCCTCCGACGACGATCGGTTCACGATCCGCGCGCGCGAACCGCTCCTTCAAGGACTCGTTCCCGATCTCTTGCTGGAGCCGCAGGATGCCCTCGAGGAGCGCTTCGGGGCGCGGCGGACAGCCGGGCACGTAGACGTCGACCGGCACGATCTGGTCGACGCCCTTCGTCACCGAGTACGAGTCCCAGTACGGGCCGCCGCAGTTGGAGCAGGAACCGAACGAGATCACGTACTTCGGCTCCGGGATCTGCTCGTACACGCGCTTCAGCGCCGGCGCCATCTTGTCGGTCAGCGTGCCGGCCACGACCAAGAGGTCGGCCTGCCTCGGACCATGCGCGACGGGAATGACACCGAGCCGGATGAAATCGTGACGTGAGGTTGAGGCCGCGATCAGCTCGATCGCGCAGCACGCGAGCCCGAAGTTCATGACCCACAGCGAGTACTTGCGTCCCCAGTTGAGGACGAACTTGATCGGCTGCGGGACCTCTACCTTGTCGACGAGACCCATGTCAGATCCACTCCAGAACTTTCTTCTTCCAGGCGTACAGGAGGCCGAGCGCGAGGATGAGGATGAAGATCACCATCTCCGTCAACACCTGACCGGGGTTCGGCAGGTGCTCGAAGACGGTCGCCCAGGGGAAGATGAAGACGCTTTCGACGTCGAAGATCACGAATAGGAACGCGAAGATGTAGTAGCGGATCTGCGTCTGGCTCCAGCCCTGGCCGACGGGATCGATGCCGCACTCGTACGTCGTGTACTTCTCGGCGCGCGGCTTCGTGGGGCGCACCAGGCGATTCATGGTGAACGCGATAACGCCGAACGCGACGCCCAGCAGCGCCAGGGCACCGATGGTCCCGTATTGCCAGAAGTAGTTCGTCACGTCCGTCCCCACCGGCCCGCCCGGCTTCGGTGACCGGGCGGGTTCCGCGACTGCGTTTGCCCTGCTACTGGCCAGGAAAACCGCTCGTGAAAACGCTCACTAGCGGCCGATTGCATTCTAACGCAGGCGACACACCCGCCCCAAAGCGGACGCCGCAAGATCAGTCAGCGGGTGCGGTCGGTCAGGAAGGCGGCGAGCTGCTCGAGGGCGGTCCGCGCCGCGCCGGCCGGGATCGGCGCGAGGGCTTCGCGCGCGCGCCGGGCCCAATCCCCGACCGCGTCGAGCGCGATCTCGATCGAGCCGTTGGACCGCAAAAGGTCGAGGGCGTCGGCGACGTCGCCGCCGTCGAGATCCTTCCGCAAGCGGTCGGCACCGTCGGCGCGCCCGGCCAGGGTCTCGAGGACGGGAAGCGTCCAGACCCCTTCCCGCAGGTCGGTGCCCGGCACCTTCCCCGACTCTTCTTCACGCCCGGCGATGTCGAGGATGTCGTCCGAGAGCTGGAACGCGATCCCGACCGTGCGCCCGAACTCGGTCGCGGCCGCGACGTGCTCGGGGGCGGCGCCGGCGAGCCACGAGCCGAGGTGGCACGAGGTGGCCAGCAGCGCGGCGGTCTTACGCTCGACGACGGAGAGGTAGCGCTCGACGGTCTGCGTCGGGGTTCCGGAGTGTTCGCTCTCCAGGATCTGGCCCTCGCAGAGCGCGGCGATCGTGTCGGCGAGCACCCGGCTGACGTAGGTGCCGAGCCCGGCCGCGAGCGAAGACGAGCGCGCGAACAGGTAGTCGCCGGTCAGGATCGCGACCGTGTTGTCGTAGAGGGTGTTGGCGCTCGGGACGCCGCGCCGCACCGACGCCTCGTCGATCACGTCGTCGTGGTACAGGGTCGCGAGGTGCGTGAGCTCGATCGCGGCCGCGCACGGGACCAGTCGCGGATCGGCGGGGTCCCCGAGGTGCCCCGAGAGAAGCACCAGCATCGGCCGGAACCTCTTCCCGCCGGCGCCGAGCAGGTGTGAGGCGGCTTCGCGGACGAAGGGCTCGCTCGAGTCGACGGAGTCGCGCAGCGCGTCCTCGACGCGCGCCAGGTCGGCGCGCACGTCGATGTCGACGACCGTCGTCGGATCGCGGGTGTCGGGCACGGACCGGAGCCTACCGGGAACTCGCCGGGCCCGGCAGGTGTAATGAGGGCGGGACAAGACAGTGGAGGGCCGTCCACTGGAAGATGAAGAGCTCGTCGAGCGGGCGAAGGCCCGCGACCTCGACGCGTACGAGGAGATCGTCCGCCGGTACCAGGGGCTCCTGGTACGGGCCGCGTACCTTGTGACCGGCTCGACCGATGAGGCGGAGGATGCCGCGCAGGAGGCGTTCGTGAAGGCGTACCGCGCGATCGGCCGGTTCCGGCGCGGCGCGCCGCTTCGCCCATGGCTCCTGCGCATCGTCACCAACGAAGCGCGCAACCGGCGCCGCTCCTCCTCGCGCCGGTCGGGGTTGCAGATCCGGGTCGCGGAGGACCGCCGTCTGTCGGGGGATGCGGCCCCATCTCCCGAGACGGCGGCCGTCGAGCGGGAGCGCAACGACAGGCTGCTCGCCGCGGTGAACGGACTGGGCGAGGGCGAGCGGTTGGCGGTCGCCTACCGCTTCTTCCTCGGCCTCGACGAGGAGGAGACGGCGAAGGCGCTGGGCGTCGCGCGCGGCACGGTGAAATCCCGATGCTCGCGGGCGCTCGGACGCCTCCGCTCGGAGCTGGCGGACCTCGACGTCGCGCACGAAGGGACGGCGCCGTGAGCGCGGAACTGCAAGGCTTCGAACGGCAGCTCGCCGATCTCGGCGCGCTGCTGGAGAC
>JBASRP010000310.1:0-10585 GCA_049273905.1 Actinomycetota bacterium | reverse complement strand
CAACGGTCGCGGCGCGCGAGACGGCGCCGGTCCGACGCCCCGATCCGGCCCCGGCGACGTGATGCTCTCCGCCCCGGAGGGCTGATGGCGTTCTTCCGCGTTCTCGTTCACGTCGACGCGACGCCCGATCGCGTCTGGAAACTCCTCGAGGACTGGGAAGGATCGGCCGCGTGGATGGTGGACGCGACGACGGTGCGCGTCGTGTCCGAGCAGCGCAGCGGCGTCGGGACGAGCATCGAGGCCGTGACCAAGATCGCCGGCCTGCCGATCACGGATGTCATGGACGTGGTCGCATGGGAGGAGCCGCGCGTGATCGCCGTGCAGCACAAGGGATGGCCGATCCGCGGCCTCGCCTGGTTTGAGATCCGGCCCGATCCGACGGGCGGATCCTGGTTCGAATGGGCCGAGGAGCTGGATCCCCCGTTGGGGCCCCTGGGCGAGCTCGGCGGCGCCCTGCTGAAGCCGGCGATCGAACGCGTCCTGCGGAAGAGCGCGCGGAAGCTGAAGGAGCTGGCCGAAACGCCCTAGGGAGCGGCGCCTGCGATCTTCTGTGCGAGCGCGTCGATCTTCGAGCGATCGCCGGGTCGCGGGACCCAGGGCAGCTTGATCGGATCTCCCAGGTACCGCGGGATCAGGTGCAGGTGGAAGTGGAAGACCGTCTGGAACGCGGCGGCCCCGGTCCCATGGAGGATGTTGATCCCGTCGGGCGCCAGAGCCGTACGCATCCGCGCGGCGACGCGCACCGACGCCGCCATCACGTTCGACGCCGCCGGTTCGTCGATCTCCCATAGGTCCCGCACGTGCGCCCGCGGAATGACCAAAGCGTGCCCGTCGGTCGCCGGATTGATGTCCATGAACGCGATCGCGTGCTCGTCCTCATAGATGCGGCGCGCCGGCGCCGACCCCGCGACGATCGCGCAGAAGATGCACCCTTCCACGGCGCGGAAGTGTACCGGGGCTTCGGTAGAGGACCGTCTATCCGGCGAACTTGGTCTTGCTTTCGATCATCTCTTCGTTCGACCAAGCCACCTTCGCGAAGTACGCGTTCTGGCCCGTCCAGTCGAAGTCGATGCCGTCGACGTGAGCAACGTTCTTGGCCGCCTTCGCCGCGTTGCCGTCCGTCCAGATGAAGCCACCGGGGAGAACGGTGTGTACCTCATGTTCCTCGCCGGTGACCGGGTTGGTGTGCGGCGTCAGTTCCGTTTCGACGCCCTTCACCGACGCCTTCGTTTTCGTCCCCTTCGAGTCAAAGCTGACCGGCACGAAGAACGGGCCTTTGACTTCGGTCACGGTTTCGGCGAGGAGCTCGAACGGCATACCTCCGTCTTGCCCCGTGAGGATCCGGACGATCGCGCCGCGCTGTTCTTCGCTGGCGCTTTCGTCGATGAAGACCGCCGCGCGGCCGTTTCCCTCGTGGATGGCTTTGGGCCACATCACCGCTTCTAGGACGGCGATCCCGTCGAGCGTGGTGGTGCCGTGGCTGCCCTTTTCGATCTTGAAGGCGACGACGGCCTCACAAACTCCCTTTGTCGGGAAGCCGTTGAAGTTGCAAGGACAGCCGTAATCGCAGCTGCACGCCTCGATGTAGTCACCCTTGATGTGCCACGGGATCTTGTCGGCCATCTCTTCCCCCTCGTCGTCGTTGAAGAAGACCTTACATCTTCATCTTGTCCATGTTGTTGCCCATCTTGTCCATGACCTCGCCGGTCGCGCCGGAGATGTTGGGCAGGATCCCGGGCGAGATGATCACCGCGATCCCGAGCGCGACGAGCGCCGACCCGATGAGCTTCGTCAGGCCGATCCCGTGCTTCCAGCTCTTCTCGGCCAGGAAGATCAGCGCGATGCCGGCCATCCACACGAGGTTCATCAGCCCTACGACCACGAGAACCGCCATAAGCGCCCAGCAGCATCCGAGGCAATACGCGCCGTGCGAGACGCCGGCCTTGAACGCGCTGCGCGAGCCGCCCCCGAAGTCGTGCGTCATGAGGAAGGACATCGGGCTGCGGCACGCTTTCAGACAGGTCGCCTTCCACCGCGTGAACTGATAGCCGCCGGCGACGATCAGGATCACCCCGGCGACGGTCGGCAGCCAGCGCGAGTCCGCGGCGTCGGCGGCGAGGTTGCGGAACCCGAGGAAACCGGCCAGCGGGATCACGCCGATCAGCGACCACACGACGAGATATCCGACCATGAAGGCTGCGGTCGGCGTGCTTCCTTCGCCGCGTTTCCGCACCACCATGCGGTGCGCCAGCACGATCGGCGCCACGGTCGGGAACATCATGGCGACCATCATCGCGACCCACATCCCCATGAAAACCGGGATGGCCATGTCGTTCGGCGCGCGGGCACCAACCTGGCCGAGGCCGGACACCATGTCGGACATCGAGTTCGCCTGGCGAACCGTCGACCACCACGCCAAGCCGGCGAGTCCAACGAGGACGCCGACGACGGTCAGCGTCACGTTGCGGGAGAGCAGTGACATCGCGTTGCGTGGGGTGTCGGGCCGGCCTTGTAGTGCTTCCGCGTCGCTGCTCACGTTGCTCTCCTCCTCGTCGCGCTGAGGAACCCGGTGCTTGAGACGCAGAAGGGAACGAGGTAGTTCGCCCCCACACGTATCCACGTTACGTAGTTCGCGCGGCCGTCGAGGACCACGCCGGACTGGTTTATCAGAGAAAGGATCGTGCCGACGACTAGAGCGATCTTGATCGTCTTACGGAGCGTGGTTCTCAAGAACACCAGGTGCAAGGCTTCGCCGGGCGTGGCCCAGGTGGCCGGAGCTGCGACGTCATTGGCCATGTGATCCCCCCGTAACCCGAGGCCAGGTTCGCCTGGGGCCCGGGGCTGCGTCAAGGCTTCGCGCTATTCGGGGTCCGGCGGAGCGACGGAGTCGAACCAACGGTGCTTCGC
Source organism: Actinomycetota bacterium (assembly GCA_049273905.1). Classification (GTDB taxonomy): domain Bacteria; phylum Actinomycetota; class AC-67; order AC-67; family AC-67; genus JBASRP01. The sequence goes on along the minus strand of JBASRP010000310.1, from coordinate 7,678 downwards.
CCGGTCACGCGTTGTGTCGACGTGGACATGCTTCGTCTCGGTGTACTCGAGCAAACCCTGGACGCCGTGCTCGCGACCGATGCCCGACTGCTTGTAGCCGCCGAACGGGTACAGCGGGCTGATCAGGTGGTAGTCGTTCACCCACACGGTCCCCGTGCGCATCCGGTCGGCGATCGCCATGCCGCGGGCGGTGTCGGATGAGAAGACGCCGCCGGCCAGCCCGTAGATCGAGTCGTTCGCGATGGCGACCGCTTCGTCGTCGGTGTCGAACGGGATGACGACGAGGACGGGACCGAAGATCTCCTCTTGCGCGATGCGCATCCGGCTGTCGACGCCGGTGAAGATCGTCGGCGCGAAGAAGAGGCCGTTCTCGTGTCCTTCGACGCGAACCCGCTCGCCGCCGGTGACGAGCTTCGCTCCCTCGTCCTGGCCGATCTTTACGTAGCGCTCCACGGTCTCGAGCTGGGTGCGGGAGACGATCGGCCCCATCATGGTGGCCTTGTCGAGCGGCGGCCCCACCTTGATGCGCTCGGCCTTAGCGACCATGCGGTCGACGACCTCGTCGTGCAGCGATCGGTGCACGAGCAAGCGTGAGCCCGCGTTACAGACCTGGCCGGCGTTGTAGTAGATGCCCCACAGCGCGCCGTCGACGGCGAGCGACAGGTCGGCGTCGTCGCAGATGATGTTGGCGCTCTTGCCGCCGAGTTCGAGCGTCACCTTCTTTATGTTCGACGACGCGAGCTGAAGGATGCGCCGTCCGGTCGGCGTCGAGCCGGTGAACGCGATCTTGTCGACGTCCATGCTCTGGACGAGCGACTCGCCGGCGCCGGGCCCGAAACCGGGGATCACGTTGAAGACGCCGTCCGGAAGACCGGCCTGCTTCGTGATCTCGGCGAGGACGAGCGCCGTCAGCGGCGTGTTCTCGGACGGCTTCAGCACAACGGTGTTTCCCATGGCGAGCGCCGGCGCCGTCTTCCACGCGGCCATCAGAAGCGGGAAGTTCCACGGGATGATCCCCGCGCAGACGCCGAGCGGCTCGCGGCGCACGTAGTTGAGCGACGGGCCCGGCGCGACGGTGAGGGGAAGCGTCTCGACGGTCGGCAGCTTCTCCGCGAGGTCGGCGATCGTGCGGAAGTAGTGCGCCGCTCCGCCGACGTCGCCCTTGGTCTTGCGGATCGTTCCGCCGGAGTCACGGCTCTCCAGTTCGGCGAGTTCGTCCGCGCGCTCCTTTATCCCAGCCGCGATCGCGCGCAGCGTGGCCGCCCGCTTGGCGACCGGCAGGCCGCTCCACGCGCCGCCGTCGAAGGCGGCACGGGCTGCGGCGATCGCGCGGTCGGCGTCCTCCTTGCCGGCTTGCGCGACGGTGGCGATCGTGTCGCCGGTCGCCGGATTTATGGAAGGGAACTGTGTGCCGTCCTGGGCGGGAACGAACGCGCCGCCGATGTAGAGGTTACGGTCGGCCATCTCTAGACCTCCGAGAGCTTCGGCTTGAATCCTTCGAATGGGTTGCGGCAATCCGAGCAGTACCGGATCGTACGGCACGGCGTCGGTCCGAACTCCGATTCGAGCGTCGTCGAGAGAGATCCGCAGTGGGGGCACTTCACGGCGATCCGCAGCATGGTGCGGCCGGGCGGCGCGATGCCGAACGAGCGCAAGGCCTCGCGCCCGTCGGGCGTGATGCGGTCGGTCGTCCACGGCGGATCGAACGTGTATCTCACGTTCACCTCGTGAGCAGGTGCGGCGTCGCGCGCCGCACGCTCGGCGTCGGCGCGGATGAGGTCGAGCGCCGGGCAGCCGGCGAATGTCGGCAGCAGCGTGATCTCGATGCCTTTGTCGGTGACGGCCACGCGTTCGACGAGACCGAGGTCGGTGATCGAGCAGACCGGGATCTCCGGATCCTTCACGCGCGACAGCGCGTCGCGGACGGCGGCTTCGACCGAGGTCACCAGCGCGCTCCCGGGTGCGCCCGGTAAAGACTGGTCATCTCTTCCCACAGCGCGTCGAAGTCCTCCGAGTGGTGACCGCTGCGACCGCCTGCACCCTCGAAGCCTCCCGCGTGGATCCAGTGCCCGTCGCGACGCTGCACCCCCGGAACGCGCAGGGGCGTCCTCGCATCGGCGACCTCAGATGCGCCGGATGAGGTCGGGAGCACCTCGCCGATCGCGTCGTCGCCGGCGGCCTCGAGGATGTGATCGAGCCCGACCGCCTCGAGGTCCGCACCGATCCATCCAAGCCACGAGCGCAACAGGTCCTCGTTCGAGCGCGGCAGCGCGCCGTCCGCGATCAGTGCCTCCTCGTCCGGCAGCGGCTCGAACAGCGCGAGCGCTTCCGGGAGTGCATCCGCCAGCGCGTCGGCGAATCGTTGCCGTGCCTCGACCGGCCCGGTCGCCAGCCGTTGGAACCAAGCGCGCGCGTGCTCGAGGTGGTAGCGCTCCTCGAGGCGTAGTACGCGCACCACTTCCCCGAGCTCCTTGAACGTCGTCGTTCCGAGAGCCTCGAGCCGGACGTCGTCGGCAGTGTCGTAGAGGTAATGGCGCGCCGCCGTGTAGGCGTAGTCGCGGTTCGGCCGCTCGCAGATCACTGCGTGCCGGTACTCCTCACGCGCGCGGCCCAGCGCCAGGGCGTCCGCGTCGCGCCCATCGATCGTCGCGGCGACCTCGTACAGCACTTTCGCGTGACCGATCTCGTCCTGCGCGATCGACGACATCGCCAGGTCCTCTTCGACGTACGGAACCCAGCCGGTCCACTCGGACAGGCGGTGGCCCATCACGAGCTCGTCGTCGGCGAGCGCGAGGAGCAACGCCAGGCGCGGGTCGCTCACTGCGCTTCCTTCGCGCCCGGCCGGGCGCCGTCGACCGCGAGCCCACGCTCGGCGAGGTCCTTCGTCACGCGTTTGAGCTTCGCGCCGACGCCGACGTAGCCGTCGGGCCGCCGATAGGACTTGTCGGTCACGCCGCCGAGGGTCTCCGGGTGCGCGACGCGATGGAGGTCGTTTCGCCGTCCGACCCAGCAGTCGACGCCCTCGCCGTGGCGGAAGAAGGTCTCGCGCGCGAGCACCATCGCCATCTCGAGATCCGGCGCGGACACCGAGCCGACGTGCGTCAGCGGATCGTCCTCGGTGCGCCGGGAGAAGACCTCCCAGACGTCCATCGCGGTTACGCCACCGCCCGTGGGATGCCGGTGAAGACGTCGCGGAGCCACGAGTGCGAGTCCCACATCGCACGCCGCCACGCGAGCCGCGTCTGTGTCATCGGCCCGTTGCCTTTGACCACTTGCCAAAACTCGTCCCAGCCGGGGTCGCCCCACTCCCACTCGCCCTTCAGCGCGTCGTAGCGGAGGTCCGCGTCGGGGAGGGTGATGCCGAGGTCCCACAGCTTCGGCACGTACGTCGAGAAGAACTCCTGGCGGAGGTCCTCGTTCGAGCGCGTCTTGATGCCCCAGTAGAGGAGCACGTCCTTGTCGGGGTTCGACGGCGGTCCGAAGAAATGCATGATCGGCCGCCACCAGCGGTTGACGGCGTCCTGGAACATCTCGCGCTGCGCGTCGCTGCCGCTGCAGAGCTCGAGCGTGATGTCCTCACCGTGTCGCAGATGCATCGACTCCTCGGCACAGATGCGACGCATCGCGCGGACGTATGGCGCGTACGAGCACTGCAACAGCGCGTGCTGCGTGACGAGCGCGGCGCCGTCGATGAGCCAGCCGATCAGCGCGATGTCGCCCCAGCTCTTGGTCGGGTAGTGGAAGACGTTGTGGAATTTCGTGCGGCCGTTAACGAGGTCCGAGAACATCGCGTCGCGGCTCTTCCCGAGGTCCTCCGCTATCCGATAGAGGATCTGCGCGTGGCCGACTTCGTCCTGGACCTTGGCCGTTAGCGAGAGCTTGCGGCGGAGCGTCGGCGCGCGGGGGACCCACTCGCGCTCGGGCAACGCGCCCATGATCTCGGAGTTGGCGTGCATCTCGATGAACTTGAGAGCCGCCTGCCGGTACTGGTCGGGCATCCAGTCGGCCGACTCGATCTTCTCGCCGGCGTCGATGCGCGCCTTGAACCCGGCCGTCCGCTCCTCGTAGGTCACCCGGCCCTCCTCGACTGGCTTCCGCGTCTCATGAGCGCGTGCTCCATGGTAGCGCGCGCCGGGGGCCTTCTAGACCGGCAGTGCGAACCACTCGACCTGGATGTTGTCCGGGTCGCGGGCCACGAGGGTCGATCCGTAGAAGACGTCCGTGATCGGCGAATGCTCTATCCCGAGCTCGTCCAGTCGCGCAGCCCATGCGTCGAGAGCGGCACGATCCTCGACGCCGAACGACAGATGATCCATGCCGATGTTCTTTTCGTCGAAGGGTTCGGTCGGTCCGCTCTTGTGTCGCGTCAGCCCGAGGAAAACAGGCGGGATCAGAAGGACGACGCGATCGAATTCTTCCTCGTCCAGTTCGAGGAGGATCTGCGCGTCGAATATCTTCTGGTACCAGGCCTTCGACGCGTCGACATCGCTCACGGTGAGCGCGATATGGCTGAGGCCCTCGATCCCCGGCATCAGCGTCCCTCGAACTTCGGCTGGCGCTTCTCGAGGAAGGCCCTCGTTCCTTCCATGTGATCCGCGGTCAGCGCCATCTGCGCCTGCAGGTCGGCTTCGAAATCCATCGTCGCTTCGAGGTCGTTCTCGGACCCGAAGTAGAGCGCTTTCTTCGACAGGCCGTAGGCGCGCGTCGGCCCGTCGGCGAGCTTCTGCGCGAAGGCTCGCACCTCGTCCATCAACGTGTCGTGCGGCACGACCTTCGTCACCAAGCCGTAGCGCAAGGCCGTCTCGGCGTCGATGATGTCGCCGAGAATCGCCAGCTCCATCGCCTTCGCGAATCCGACGAGGCGCGGCAGGAAGTACGACGCTCCGGAGTCCTGGACGAGCCCCACCTTGATGAAGGCCTGGAAGAAGCGCGCCTTGTCGCTCGCGATCCGAAAGTCGCACGCGAGCGCCATCGAGCAGCCCGCGCCCGCCGCGACCCCGTTAACTGCCGCGACGACCGGCTTCTCCATGTGCACGATCGGCAGGATGATGTTGTGGTACCCGTCGCGCAGCATGTCGCCGAGCGGGGCCGGCGTCCCCTCACGGTAGGAATCCTCGAGCTGTGTCAGGTCGGCGCCGGACGAGAACCCCCGGCCGGCGCCGGTGATCAGCAAGCAGCGAACGTTGAGGTCCCCGCCCGCCTCCGCGAGCGCCTTGTGGAGCTCGGTCGTGATCTGCGCGTTCAGCGCGTTCAGCGCGGCCGGCCGGTTCAGCGTCAGCGTCGCGACGCCGCCCTCGACCTCGTACGTGATGGCTTCGTAGCCCATCGCTACTCCAGCTCTTCGAGGACGACGACGTCGAACGGCGGGGCGAAGCTCTGCGCGTGCTTCGCGGCCTCCGCGGCGGCCTCGGACTTCATGTCGGCCTTCCAGGCGTCCTTGTCCACCCATGTTCCGCTGAAGACGTAGGCGTACGGGAAATCGCCCTGGATCGAGCGCGTCACCTTGTACGCGGACACCTTCTGGATGTTGGCGTAGCCACGCACCATCGGGATGTGTTCCTCGATGTACTTCTTCTCGAACGCAGGAGCGTCCTCGGGCGGGCGGTAGAAGACCGTCATCTTGATCATCGCTGACCCCTTTCGGCTCGTCGCCGTTCGGATGCATCCTCCCAGCCGGAGGCCGCGGCTGTCACGTCGGGCATCGCTCCGTGTAGGCTTCGCGCGGCAACAGGGGAGCTCGGACGTACCGGGCTGAGAGGCCGCCTGACGCGGGCGGCGACCCGACGAACCTGATCCGGGTAATGCCGGCGGAGGGAGCGAGATGACGCAGACGATCTCCGGCGCGATGGAGCGCGCGGACACCCTTCCCGGTTGGGGGATCGAGCCCGTTCCTCCCGACCGTCGTCCGCTGAACGGCCTCGACGTCGGTGTTCTGTGGGGGAACCTCGGGATCACGCTGACGCTGCCCGTCGTCGGCGCGTTCCTCGTCCCAGCCCTGTCGTTCAAGAAGGCATTGCTTGCGATCCTCGTGGGAGCGGTGATCGGCAATCTGATGCTCGCCGCCGCCGGGCGCATCGGCGCCGACACCGGCTCGCCGGCGATGGTGACGTATCGCGGTCCTCTCGGGCTGCGCGGGTCGTACCTCCCGACGATCTTCAACGTCATGCAGAACGTTGGCTGGGGCGCGTTCGAGCTCTACATCATCTCGGTGGTGATGGCCGGCCTCCTCGACCGGTACACGAACCGTGGGCTGCGCGTGATGTGGGTCCTGATCTTCGGGGCGCTCTGCATGCTGATGGCCGTCGGTGGGCCGATCGCCGTCGTGCGCCGATGGATCCGGCGGTACGCGATCTGGGTCGTCCTCGCGTCGAGTGTGTACCTGACGATCTACATGCTGACCCAGTACGACATCGGCGCGTTCTGGTCCGCGCCGGGGAAGGGCGGCTTCCCGAACTTCTGGGGTGGCGTCGACCTCGTCGTGGCACTCCCGGTGTCGTGGGTCCCGTTGGTCGCCGACTACACGCGGTTCGCGCGCTCCGGCCGCGGCGCGTTCTGGGGAACGGGCCTCGGTTACTTCTTCGCCAACGTGTGGTTCTTCGTGATCGGCGTGCTGCTCGCCCTCGGCGGGCCCGGCGCAAACCCGGGGAAGCCGGCCGCGTTCATCGCGGCGCTGCTCGCGATCCCGGTCGGCTGGCTCGCGATGCTGATCCTCGCGATCGACGAGACCGACGAGGCCTTCGCCAACATCTACTCCGCGTCCGTCTCGATCCAGAACGTCTTCCCGCGGGTCTCGCAGCGCGCGCTGTCGATCGTGATCGGCGCGGCGTGCGCCGGCCTCGCGCTCGTGGTCAACCTGGTCGACTACGAGAACTTCCTGCTTCTGCTCGGTGCTCTCTTCGTCCCGCTGTTCGGCGTGCTCGTCGCCGACTACTTCATCCTGCGCCGCGGTCGCTACCCCGAGGACCTTCTCTACACGGGAGCGCGGGCCGTCCGCGTCACACCGATCGTCGCGTGGGTCGTGGGGTTCCTCGCCTACAACTGGATCAACCCCGGCACGGTGTCGTGGTGGGTGAGCGCGATGAACAGGCTCCTCCTCGACTGGGTCAGCTTGCCCTCGCCGCCGCCGTCGTGGGCCGGCGCGTCGCTCGTCTCGTTCGTCGTCGCTTTGGTGCTGACGCTCGTTCTGGTGCCCGTCGCGGAACGGACGCGGCGCGTGACGCTCGCCGCGTAGGCAACGCAAGCGGCTGGCCTATACTGGCCAACCGCTCACAAGGCGTGAACCAGGGAGGTTCGATGCCGTCGTTCCGAACCGTTCGTGACAAAGCCACCGCCATCGCGTGCGATGTGATCGCCGTGCCCGTCTACAAGGGCGGCACGCTCGGGCCCGGCGCCGCCGAGCTCGAGAAGGCGATCGGGATCAAGTTCAAGGAGTCGCTCGACGCGGCGCGGGCCAAGGGCGAGCCGGGCGACGCGGTGATGGTGCCGACGTTCGGGAAGGCGAAGGCGAAGCAGATCCTGCTCGTGGGCGTCGGGGACAGGAACGCCGAAGTGTCCGCCGCGCGCAAGGCCGGTGCGGTTGTCGCGCGCCGGACGGGCACCGCCGCCGTCGTCGCGACCACGATCCCGCAGGCGATCAAGGGCAGCGTCGCGGATGCGGCCGGGGCGTTCGTCGAGGGCT
>JBASRP010000305.1:0-10119 GCA_049273905.1 Actinomycetota bacterium | reverse complement strand
GAGCACGTCGCGTCCGTGACGCGGCTCGAGCCGGTGCAACGCCGCGGCGCGCAACCGGAAGGCCCCGCCGAGGAACGCGTTCCGGTGCGTGCGATCCGCCGCACGATCGCGGAGCGGATGGCGCGCTCGTACGGCGAGATCCCGCACGTCACCGAGTGGCTGCAACTCGACGCGACAGAGTTGATGAAGCTGCGCGACGACCTGCGGTCGGCGCCGGAAGCCGAGGGCGTGAAGATGTCGCCGCTGCCGGTGATGGTGAAAGCTCTGATCGCGGCCTTGCGGCGTCACCCGTGGATCAACGGGTCGTGGGACGCGGCGACGAGCGAGATCATCGTGAAGCACGCGTACCACATCGGGATCGCGACGGACACCGAGCGCGGGTTACTGGTGCCGGTGGTGCGCGACGCGGATCAGCTCTCGGTGTTCGATATCGCGCGCGAGATCGCGCGACTCGCCGAGGCGGCGCGGAACGGCACGATCACGCCGGCCGAGCTGACGGGGTCGACGATCACGATCACGAACGTGGGCTCGTTCGGGATGGACTCGGGGACGCCGATCATCAACTACCCGGAGGCGTCGATCCTGGCGACGGGCGCCATCGCGAAGCGGCCGTGGGTCGTGAACGATCAGGTCGTGGCGCGGGATGTGATGACGCTGGCGCTTTCGTTCGACCACCGCATCATCGACGGGGCCGAGGCGGGCCGTTTCCTACGGTACCTCGGTGACCTGATCGAGAAGCCGGCTCGACTGTTCGGCGTCCTGTAGCTCGAGCCGTTCCTGCTCGGCGCGGCGCGGCAGCGCGATCGTGAAGGTCGTTCCCTTCCCGAGTTGCGAGTCGGCCCACACGCGTCCACCGTGTGCGTTGACGAGGCTGCGGACGATGTACAGGCCCAAGCCGACGGAGTTGCGCGTCCGGCCTTTCCCGTTGGACTGGCGGAAGCGCTCGAAGATGTGCGGCAGGTCTTCGGGATCGATGCCCTGGCCCTGATCGGTGATCTTGATCATGACCTCGGATTCGTCTTCCTCCACGGTCAGACGGATCTCCGTCCCGGGCTCCGAGTACTTGAGCGCGTTCTCGAGAAGGTTCGTGAAGACGTGTTCGAGCGCGGTCGGGTCGCCGAACAGACCCAGGTCGCCCTCGGGGACGTCGAAGTGCAGGGTGTGCGTCTTCGCGAGTCCCGAGAGTCCCGACTCGACGTCCTTCGCGATCGAGCGGAGATCGAGCGGCTCGCGGCGGAGCTTCGACGCGCCGGCTTCGATGCGGCTCGACTGCAGAAGCTCCTCGATCAGGCGCAGGATCTTCTCGCCTTGGCGCGCCATGATGTTGAAGAACTCCTCGCGCTGTTCGGGGGCGAGGTCGGCGGAGCGCTTGCGCAGGATCTGGGCGTATCCCATCAGAGACGTGAGCGGCGTCTTCAGCTCGTGCGTGGTCGTGGCGATGAAATCGGTCTTCAACCGGTCGAGGTCGGCGAGACGCGAGACGCTCTCTTGTTCGCGGGTGAACGCCTGCGCGTTGTTGATGGCGACGGCGGCCTGCTCGGCGAAGAGCATCAGCAAGCGGAGGTCGTACTCGCCGAAGTAACGATCTTCGGTCGTCGAGAGGATCAGCGTTCCGATCAGCTGCCCGCCGGCGACGAGCGGCGCACACATGCTCGAGGTCACGTTACGGCCGGCGAGCCACGGATACCGCGCGACGTCTTCGGGGGTCGGAACGAGCGTCGCGAGTCGGGTGCGCGCGACGGTGCCCGGCAGGTCGTCGCCGATCGGGAACGTGCCGGTGAGATCGGACGGCAGCGCCGACGCGACGGTCAGCACGCCCTCCTCCGGGTCGAGCAACAGCACGGCGCCTTCGGTCGCCGTGACGAGGCGCGACGAGTGGCGCAGGATGATCTCGAGGACCTGATCGAGCTGCAAGGACGAGTTCACGGCGGCCAGCACTTGCTGCAATGCCGAGACCTCGCGCAGCCGGTCCTCGAGCGCGAGCGATCGCGCGCGGGTGTCGATCAGCGCGTGCGTGACCTTGCGGAAGCGGCGCTCGCGATCCACCACGTAGATCGTGAAAGCGAACGACAAGAGAACGAAGACGAAACGGATCGACGAGTAGTCGAGGATCTGCGCGATCGACTCCGGCAGCGCATCGCGCCAGTAGGACATGACGGCGATGGCCAGCGAGAGAGCGAACAGCAGGACGAAGGTGGTGGACCAGAGGTGCCACCGGCCCCGCTCGACGTCTTCGAGGGAACGCAGTCGTTCGGCGGGAGAGACCGCTCTTAGATGTGTTGCGCGGGACGCGCGGCGTTCACCCTGTGGTTCGGGCTGCGCGCTCTCCTCCGCCTCACCGGCGCTGGCAGTGCTCTCACGTCGAGCGAACCTCACGTACGACCCCTCCATCGCCCCGTCGCACCGAGCCGATGCGGTATGCGGAGAACCCGCGCTCTCCCAGACCCTTGATCGCCGCCTCGGCCCGACCTTCGCTAAGTAGTGTCGTCATACCGAGCCCGAGGTTGAAGGTTTTCCACATGTCGTCCTCGCCGACGGTGCCCGTTCTTTGCAGAAATGCGAAGATCGGGGCGCGGGGCCAGGCACCGGGGTCGATGACGGCTTCCAGCCCTGACGGGAGCACGCGGGGGACGTTTCCGACGATCCCGCCACCGGTGACGTGCGCGGCCGCGTGGATCTCGAAGCCGTCGTCCGACGCCAGGGAGAGCAGCGCCGGCGCGTAGATCAGCGTCGGCTCGAGGAGCACGTCGCCGAGGGTGGCGCCGTCGAGGTCGTTACGCGGTTCGGTCAGATCGAGGTCGTGCTCGAGGATGAGTTTCCGGACGAGCGAGTAGCCGTTCGCATGCAGGCCGCTCGATGCGATACCGATGATCGCGTCGCCCTCCTGCACCTTGTCGGGTCCCCACATCGCGGTGCGTTCCGTGACGCCGACCGCGAACGCGGCGAGGTCGTACGCATCCGGTTCCATCATGCCGGGGTGCTCAGCGGTTTCGCCGCCGAGCAGCGCGCAGCCGGCCGTGCGGCATCCGTCCGCGATGCCGGCGACGATGCGCTCGATGCGGTCGGGGACGACGGTGCCGCACGCGATGTAGTCGAGGAGGAAGAGCGGCTCGGCGCCGTGACAGACGAGGTCGTCGACGACCATGGCGACCAGGTCGATGCCGACGGTGTCGTGGCGGTCGAGCGTCTGCGCGATGGCAAGCTTGGTGCCGACACCGTCGGTCGCCGACAGGAGCACGGGGTCGTCGTAGTTCTTGAATCGCGCGGCGAACGCGCCGGCGAAACCGCCGATGCTCGAGAGGACCTCGGGACGGTTCGTCGATTGGGCGTGCTTCGCGATCAGCTCGACGGCGTGGTCGCCGGCTTCGATGTCGACGCCGGAGCTCTTGTAGGACCCGCGATCGGCCACCGGCGCGTGCGTTACTCGCGCGCGGTGGGCTGTTCCTCGAGGACGAACTTGTGGCTTTCGGCCTCTTCCTCGGGAACCGGGATCGGGTAGATGCCGTCGAAGCATGCGCGGCAGAACTTGTCCGACGGGTTGCCGGTCGCTCTCACGAGACTCGGCAGCGACAGATATGCGAGTGAGTCCGCGCCGATGTAGGAGCGGATCTCGTCGATCGCGAGGTCGCTCGCGACGAGCTCGGCTTTGGTGGCCATGTCGATCCCGTAGAAGCACGGCCAGCGGATCGGCGGGCTCGTGATGCGGAGGTGCACCTCGCGCGCGCCGGACTCGCGCAGCATGCCGACGATCTGACGGGTCGTGTTACCCCGCACGATCGAGTCGTCGACGACGATCAGCCGCTTGCCGTTGATCGCGGCCTTGAGCGGGTTGAGCTTCAGACGGATGCCGAGCTGGCGGATCGTCTGCGTCGGCTGAATGAACGTGCGCCCGACGTAGCGGTTCTTGACGAGGCCCTCGCCGAACGGGATGCCGCTCTGCTCTGAGAAACCGGCGGCCGCGACGGGGCCCGTGTCGGGCACGCCGATCACGAGGTCGGCCTCCACGGGAGACTCCTGCGCCAGCAGCTTGCCCATCTCGCGGCGGACCTCGTGGACGGCGCGGTCGTACATCACGCTGTCCGGTCGCGCGAGATACACGTACTCGAAGATGCAGAGCTTCGGTTCGGGCTTGGCGAAGACGCGGCTGCGGAGGCCGTTCTCGTCGACGGCGACGATCTCTCCGGGCTCGACGTCGCGGACGTAGCTCGCGCCGACGATGTCGAGCGCGCACGTCTCGGACGTGATGACCCAGCCGCCGCCCGGGAGGCGGCCGATCACGAGCGGCCGCACGCCGTAGGGGTCGCGGACGCCGTAGACGGTGCGCTCGTCCTGGATCACGAACGAGTAGGCGCCCTGCAGCAGAGGCATAGTCTCGGCGATCGCGTCCTCGAGGCCCTCGCCGCACCGGTCGGCGAGCATCTGCGCGACGATGTCGGAGTCGGTGGTCGACTTCGGGCCGCCGTTCGGTTTCTTGACCATCTGCGCCAGCGCGCGGGTGTTGGTCAGGTTGCCGTTATGGCCCAGCGCGACGCCGCCTTCGGCGGTCGGCTTGAACGCCGGCTGCGCGTTCTCCCAGCGGTTCGAGCCGGTCGTCGAGTAGCGGGTGTGGCCGATGCCGAGGTGGCCCTGGAGGGTGGCGAGCGTCGCCTCGGAGAAGACCTGCGCGACGAGCCCCATGTCCTTGTAGACGAGGATCCCGGAGCCGTCGGATACCGCGATGCCGGCGGATTCCTGACCGCGGTGCTGGAGGCTGTACAAGCCGAAGAAAATGAGCTTGGCAACGTCCTCGCCCGGCGCCCAGACGCCGAACAGCCCACACTCTTCCTTCGGAGAGTCCGCCCCCATCCGACGTTCAGTATAGCGGCGCGAAGGGCGTTCCCAAGGGCGCCTGTTCAGCGCTATTCGGGGTCGTTGCCACCCAGGCCGAGCTTCGCGAGGAGGGCGCGCACAGCGGCCTCGTTGGCGGCGACGACGGAGACGGCCAGGCCCTCGACGAAGTCGATCGAGGGGTAGGGCGCGCGCGGCCCGATCCAGCAGTCGTAGCCGTAGGCGGCGAGCGTGGCCTTGATCACCTCGGCGTCGGCCATCGTCTGCGTGGTCGCGACGACGGCGCTGCTCCCTTGCTCGTGGCGGTACGCGCTCATCGTGACCTCACGATAGCGCGACGTTGCCGGTCGCGACGCCGCCCGGCTATCGTCGGCCCACTTCTGTCAGGAGCGTCGGGTGGGACTTCGCGTCATCCAGTGGGCGACCGGCGGCGTCGGCCGGGCGGCGATCGAGGGGATCCTCGATCACCCCGAGCTCGAGCTCGTCGGGTGTCTCGTCTACAGCGACGACAAAGACGGGCGCGATGTCGGGGAGCTGATCGGCCGCGGGCCGGTCGGCGTCGCCGCGACGAAGGACGTCGATGCGATCCTGGCGCTGGACGCCGACTGCGTCGTGTACGCCCCCATCCTCGGCGACCCGGCGGTGGTCGCGCGGATCCTTCGCTCGGGCAAGAACATCGTGACGCCGGTCGGATACTTCTATCCGGATCCCGGCGACGCCGCCGACCTCGAGGCCGCCTGCAAAGCGGGTGGCGTGACGTTGCATGGCACCGGCATCCATCCCGGCGGGATCACCGAACTCTTCCCGCTGATGGTGTCGCCGTTGTCGCGGAACATCACGCACGTCCGTGCGGAGGAGTTCTCGGACATCCGCACGTACGACGCCGCCGGCGTCATCCGCGACATCATGCTGTTCGGCGCGCCGCCCCACGTCGCGAAGACGAGCATCATGACGGCCGTCCTCGGGAACGGCTTCGGGCAGTCGGTCCGCATGGTCGCGGACGCGCTCGGGTTCGCGATCGATCCCGAGCTACGCACGACGCACGACGTCGCCGTAGCGACGGCGCCGATCGATTCGCCGATGGGCGTGATCGAGCCGGGCCTCGTCGCCGCCCAGCGCTTCCGGTGGGAGGCGACCGTCGACGGCGAGCCCGTCGTACTCGCGGCGGTGAACTGGCTGATGGGCGAGGAGAACCTCGACCCGCCGTGGACATTCGGGCCGGATCGCGAGCGGTTCGAGGTCGAGATCACCGGCGACCCGACGGTCCGACTGACGTTCCATGGGCTGCATCCGCCGTCGCTGGCGGAGGGCCTCAAGCGCAATCGCGGGATCGTCGCGACGGCGATGCATTGCGTGAACTCCGTGCCCTACGTGTGCGCGGCCGAGCCGGGGATCCGCTCGTATCTGGATCTGCCGATCATCGCCGGGCGCGCGGACAACCGGCTCGGCGCGGACCGCCGATGATCCTCGATCGTTTCCGGCTGACCGACAAGGTCGCGATCGTCACCGGCGCGGGCAAGGGGATCGGGCGCGGGATCGCGGTCGGATTCGCCGAAGCGGGCGCCGACGTCGTCGTCGCGGCGCGCACGCAGGAGGACATCGACGCGGTCGCGGACGAGGTCCGGGGCTGTGGCCGACGCGCGCTCGCGGTCGCGACGGATGTGATGAAGACGGCCGATCTCGAGCGGCTGATCGCAGCGACACTCGACGAGTTCGGCCGCCTCGACGTTTTGGTGAACAACGCCGGCGGCACGCTACCCGTGCCCGCCATGGATACCAGCGAGCAGTTCTTCGAAACGGCGCTGCGCTTCAACGTGACGAGCGCGTTCCTGCTGTCTCAGCTCGCCGCGCGCGCGATGGTCGACACGGCGGGGTCGGGCTCGATCGTGAACATCTCGTCACGGTCGAGCGACATGGTCATGACGAGCTTCGTCGCCTACGGAACGGCGAAAGCCGCGCTGAACATGATGACGAGGAACATGGCGGCCGACCTCGCGCCGCACGTCCGCGTCAACGCGATCGGCGTGGGGGGCGTCGCGACCGGCTCCCTCGAGATCGTCCTCACCAACGACGAGCTGCGGAAGATGTTCCTCGACAACACGCCGATGCACCGGCCGGGCACCGTCGAGGACATCGCGTGCGCGGCGCTCTACCTGGCGTCGGACGCGTCGTCGTGGGTAACCGGCAAGGTCTTTCAGGTGGACGGCGGGACGGAGTCGCCCGCGATCACGATCCCGGTTCCGCCGCTCAAGCCGTCGGATTAGCCGCTATGCGGCGTTCAGGGGAGCCACGCCGAACCCGACGGCGAACCGGACGCACCAGATCACGGCGCTCTTGTATCTGGTGATGGCGGTGCCGGCCGGGATCCTGTAGTTCGCGTTGCCGCGGTTGGCCTTCAGCTTGTCGAGCTCGATGTAGCGGCGACCGTAGTCGTGCCAGCCGAGGGTCGACGGGAGCTCGGAGAGGTAGACGCGGAGGTCGGGGCCGTTCGAGGTGTCGAGGTTCTCGAAGCGCAGGACGTGGGAACCGTCGGCGAGCTTGATGATCTCGGCGCGGCCGGTCGTTCGGTGCTCGAGGCTGCGGAAGCTGCCGGACGCGACGGTCGCCGGCTGCGCAAGGGCCGACGCCGAGCTTGTCGGCGCAGCGACGGTCGGCCGAGCCTCGTTGGCGGTTTCCTCGATGAAGAGCTTCTGCGGCTGGAACCAGACGATCGCGAAGATGATCAGGCCGGCCAGCAGAAACCCTCCGCCGATGAGGTACTTCGCGTAGCGCGACGTGAATCCGCGAGAGCCTCCTCCGTTGTCGCTGGTGGGGTCCGCTTCCTGATCTCGCCGCGTTACGGCCATCGGAGGTCAGTCTCGACGGACCTCGGGTCCGTTACAAGGCCGTTTCCGCCCCGGCCATGTCGAATTCGCGCGGGCGGCTCCGACTAAGTAGTAGAGGGTGGAACGAAGGAGGTAGCGATGAAGTTCATCACGATGGTGAAGTCGAAAGAGCGGCACGGCCCTCCGCCCCAAGAACTCATGCAGGCGATCTTCGAGTCCGGTGCGAAGGAAACGGCGGCCGGCAAGCTCGTCATGAGCGGTGGCCTTGGGCCGAGCGCTCAGAGCTCGGTGGTCCGGCTCGAGAACGGAGAGATCACCGTCACCGATGGTCCCTTCGCCGAATCGAAGGAGTTGGTCGGCGGGTTCGCGATCTTCGAGGTGGACTCCAAGGAAGAGGCCGTCGAGAAGGCGCGGGAGTTCATCGAGCTGCACAAGAAGCACTGGCCGGGATGGGAAGGCGAGTCGGAGATCCGGCCGTTGGATACAGAGCTGCCGGACGCCTGACGGCTACAGCGCCTCGGCGAGCCCGTCCTCGAAGCGGTCGGCGAGGTCGGACACCGGGATCTCGAGGGCACCGCGTATCCCGAGCGTCTCCCCTCCGATCACGCCGATCGCGGCGGCCGGAAGCGCGCGCGACCCGGCCTCGTCGAGAACGGCCGTCACGTCGCCGGGCTTGCAGGTGACCACGGCACGAGACGCCGACTCGGAGAACAGCCAGGCGTGCGTCGTCCCGTCGTCCGGCGGGGGCTCTATCCGCGCGCCGATCCGGCCGGCGATCGCGGACTCGGCGAGCGACACACCGATCCCACCTTCTGAGCAGTCGTGCGCGCTCGCCAGCAGGCCGCGTTCCGCACAGGAGACGAGCGTGTCGATGAGACCGCGTTCGCGCGCGAGGTCGAGCGTCGGCGGTGTTCCGCCGAGGTGCCGGTGGAGCGTCCACGCGTACGCGGAGCCGCCGAGCTCGGGCGCGGTGTCGCCGAGCAGGACCACGACGTCGCCCTCGTTCTTGAACGCGATGTCGACGAGCTTGCTCGTATCCTCCAGGACGCCGAGCATCCCGATGATCGGTGTGGGGTGGATCGACTCGCCGTCGGTCTCGTTGTAGAAGCTCACGTTGCCGCCGGTCACCGGCGTCCCGAACGCGCGGCAGGCCTTCCCGATACCGGCGACGGCTTCGGCGAACTGCCACATGACGTCGGGCCGTTCCGGGTTTCCGAAGTTGAGGCAGTTCGTGATCGCGAGCGGCCGTGCGCCCGTGCAGGCGACGTTGCGTGCCGATTCGGCGACCGCGTGCATCGCGCCGAGCCGCGGGTCGAGCTGCCCGTAGCGGCCGTTCCCGTCGGTCGACACCGCGAGCGCCCGGTTCGTGCCCTCGAGGCGGATCACCGCCGCGTCCGCGCCGGGCCCGGCCAGCGTGTTGTGCTGAACCAGATAGTCGTACTGGCGCCACACCCACCGCTTCGACGCGATATTCGGCGACGCCAGCACCTGCTTCAACGCCTCACCGAGATCCGCGGGCGCTGCCAACGCGAGAGGATCATCCTTCCGCAAGACGTCGATCCAATCCGGTCTAGACGCCGGCCGCGTGTACTCGGGCCCCTCATCTGCGAGCGAGCGCGGACTAACGGAGGCGACGATCTCCCCGCGATGCTTCACCACGAGGTCCGGTCCCTCGGTCACAACCGCAAGAGCCACTGCTTGCACGCCCCACTTCGTGCACACCGCGATCGCTTCGTCGACGTTCTCGGGAGCCACGATCGCGAACATCCGTTCTTGTGATTCCGACGTGAGGATCTCGAACGGCTCCATATCGGCTTCTCGAAGTGGTACGGCGTCGAGGTTGACTTCCATCCCTACGGCTGCGCGTGACGCGGTCTCGCTCGTGGCACAGCAGAGTCCGGCGCCTCCGAGATCCTGGAGGCCGACGAGCAGGCCCTTGTCGATCAGCTCCAAGCAGGCTTCGATCACAACCTTCTCTTCGAAGGGGTCCCCGACTTGGACGCTCGGACGTTTCGCTTCGGCTTCGGCGTCGAAGGGGCGGCTCGCCAGGACGCTCACGCCTCCGATGCCGTCGCGGCCCGTCTTCGAGCCGAGCAAGATTCCGATGTTGCCGACGCCTTCGGCGCGCGCGCGGGCGATGCGGTCGCGTGTCGTGATGCCGATGCACATCACGTTCACGAGCGGGTTGCCGGCGTAGGTCGGGTCGAACGTCACTTCGCCGCCCACGGTCGGGATGCCGATCGAGTTTCCGTACTGAGAGATACCGGCGACCACTCCGCCGAGGAGCCAGCGGTTGCGCCAGGTGTCGGGCTCGCCGAACCGCAGCGGGTCGAGGATCGCGACCGGGCGCGCGCCCGTCGCGATGATGTCGCGCACGATCCCGCCGACGCCGGTCGCCGCGCCTTGCACCGGCTCGACCGCCGACGGGTGAGTGTGCGACTCGAGCGTGAAGACCGCGACGAGGCCG
>JBASRP010000295.1:0-9850 GCA_049273905.1 Actinomycetota bacterium | reverse complement strand
ACATCACCGGGGTGGTCATGCGTTTCCGAGTCGAAGCTTTCTTGATCGGAGTCGTTCTCGTCGCGCTTTTGCCGGGGCCCGTCACCGCGCAAGCGACCGATCGGGTATTCCCCGAACCGATCGATTCGACGGACTTCATCACCCACGGTCCGACATACGCGCCGGAGCAGTTCAAAGAAGGGATGCTGACGCTGCAGAAGGCGTTCC
This sequence comes from Actinomycetota bacterium, assembly GCA_049273905.1. Taxonomy (GTDB): domain Bacteria; phylum Actinomycetota; class AC-67; order AC-67; family AC-67; genus JBASRP01. The sequence continues at coordinate 9,643 of JBASRP010000295.1, read as the reverse complement.
CGCGCTGGATCAAGTTCACGACGGTGCGCGAGGAGCTCGGATCCAAGCTTGCGGTCTCGACGGGCGAGGACGGCCTTCCGGCCTGGAATCCGGGGGACACCGGCGACGGTCAGGACTTCGAGGTCGTGTCGGTCACCGACCGGACCGTACCGGACGCGAACAAAGAGTTCGTCCTCTTCATGGTGTCGCACGCGGCCGAGTGGTGCGGCCGCGAGGCGATGCCGCGCTTCCTCGAGGATCTGGTGCGATGGGCCGATAGCGACCCGGGCCATGTGCTGGATGCCGGCGTCGGCACGCGGGGTGAGAGCCGGCTCGAAGCGACCGTCAGGGAGATCCTCGCGACGACGCGGCTGATCTTCATCGACGTCGCGCCGGACGGCTGGGTGCAGGGCGACAAGAACCACGCGGGAGCGGCCGGCCTGAACACGCGCAGCTACAGCCAGTACAACGGCGCCGGTGTCAACGGTAATCGTGTGGCGTACGAATTGGGATGGGTGTTCCCCGACGACCCGGTGATCCGCAGCATCGGCTACTCGACGCTGACGCAGCCTGAAGGCATCGCACCGATCTTCTACTTGAAGGGTCTCCGCGATCGCGTGTTGCGTGGGCGGCCGTTCGCGGCCTCGATGGACTTCCACGGTCCGCTTCCGGTCGGCGCGAACCTGATCATGGAGGGCTACGCCGACCCCGCGAAGAACGACCGCATCCTGGACCTGGCCGAGCGCATCGACGAGAAGTCGTATGACGTGCTGGCCGACTACCTCGGCGAGCCGGTCGTTGCGCTCCACAAGGCGCAGGGCGACACGATCGAGGAAGCGCGACGGGCGCTGTTCCAGCAATACAACACGCTGTTCGGTTCCGTTGACGAGAAAGCGCTGTACCTAACGACGCACTGGAGCGAGCACTCCACTCCGTGGGAGGCCATCGACTACACCGTGACCTCGTCATGGGGAGGCTGGGCGGTCAGCCCGGCGGGCCTCGGGGCCGACGGTTTCTCGCACGAGATCCCGTGCGAGGTCCAGAGCGAGATCTTCGACCCGCCCGCGATCCAGCTTTTCGTCGACAACGTCCGCGCGATGTCCGAGACGATGGTCGTGCACGCCGTCCATCGGCGCGACCGTGCCGTCGTGCGTCGCTACGATCTCGGCGACCGCATCGGCTTCGTCGACGGCGGCCGACGCGTGACGGATGTCGACGGCAACGCTTCGCGGCCACCGCGCGGCGTCCGCAATCCGCTCGTCGGCGTCGTCCAACAGACGCACTACAACGTCTCTCCCACCGACTGGTACCGGGACCTGCGCGCCGTCACCAAGACCGACGTCGTCGAGCTTTCCCCCAAGGATCTAGCCGGCGCTCTAGACCGGTTCGCAACCATCGCCGTGACCGACCACACCGACGCCGACCCGGCGGCGTTGCGCGCCTTCGCCGAGGCCGGCGGATCCGTGGTCCTCACCGACGGCGCGCTCGCGCTTCTGCCCCGGCTCGTGGACGTCCCCAAGGACGCCGTGGAGAAGCGCTTCGCGTACGTCGGCTACGTCGACCGCATCGACGACCACCCGTGGTGGGACGGCACCTACGCCCGTGGGCGTCAGACGTACGGGCCCGTCGGACTCGGGTTCCCGTTGCTCATGGAGCGCGATCAGTACTGGAACTGCGGATACGGACCGCGAGAAGGGGCCGTGCCGTTCGGGTCGGTGTGCGAGGAGTCGATCACACAGAACTCCTCGCCGATCTGGACCGTGGACCGCGCGGCGTGGGAATCCCTCGGCGGCGTCACCGCCGCAACCGCCGACGCGCCGACCGACCGGAAAGGATCGTTCGAGGGCACGGGAACGGACGAGACCGCTCTCGGCACGCTGGCCGTCGGCAAGGGACGCATCGTCATCTTCGGCGCGGTCCTACCGACCCCGTCGGAGAACTACCCGCATTGGAAGGGTCTCGCCCCGTACACGGTGACGACAACCGGCCAACACCTGCTGACACAAGCTCTGACCTGGCACCGGAGCTCCGCTGCGCGGGCCACTGTTCTTCCATCCAAGGTCGTCCGGCCTTCGAAGAGGCCGGGCATTCTGCCGGGGACGGGCATCCCGGCTCACACGTCCGCGGGAGTCGCCGCGCTGGTGGCGGCCATGGTCGGAGCGTTCGCGGCCCGGCGCCGCCGGTACTAGTCCGCGCGTCGCGGCGGGTCGAAGAAGTCGCTCGGATCGGGCTCGACCGTCGTGAGTGTCAGCGAGCTCGTGCCGCCCCCCGTTTCGAGCTGGACCGGGAAGTTGGGCACGGTCGGCAGAAGATCGCCCGTCGTTCCCCCGGACACCATCACGACCAGCCGCGACCCGGCGTGAAGGACGACGTCGAGTGGCTCGAGCGAGAACCGCGCCGTCATAAGCGTGCCCGGTGTGATAGGCGTCGGATCGTCCGACTCGACGAAGCGCAGATCCACTTGCCCCCATCCCAGCCGCTGCAACTTTCCGCCGGTGTCTTCGTACACGTAGACCGAGAGCTGTCCGCCGGGACCGAGCGGCGTCACCGTGAGCGACACATCCGGGATCCCGCCGAAACGCGTGTCCTGCGCGGCCGGCTCGGATGCGAATCGTGCGCACGACCCCGGCAAGCAGACCCCGGCGAGCGGGCCGGGCGGGAGGTCGGTGTCGTAGCCCGCTTGCGTATGGAAGGGATCCAGCCAGACCGGCGCGCGCGACGGCGTCGCGGACGGCGATGCCGCGAGCTGTTCGTCAGGTTCCATCCAGAACGTGCGGGCGGTGCCGTCGGGCCACGCATCGGCCTTCCTCCACCCGGCGTCGGCGTCCTCGATCTCGTACACCGAGCCCGTCGGCGTCGACGGATCGCGCAGCCACCGGTCGTACCATCTGAGCAGAACGTCGGCCCAGTCTTGCCGGCCCCCATCCGAGTAGGGGCGCGCGTGACCCCACTGTCCGATCAGGTACTTGACCGTCACGCCGCGTGATTCGAGCTCCCAGATCCACGGGTACTGGAGGCTCGGCTCGACGTTCCAGTCTTGCAGTCCTTGCACGAGGTAGACGCTTCCGCGGTACTTCTGAAGGATCTCATCGCGATACCGGCGTGCGTTCCAGTAGCCGTACGGATCCGGCGTCTTGTTCACTGCGCTGTACAGTCCCGCCGCGCTTCCCGTCACGTACTCCGGGCACGCGGTGGCCTCGACCGTGTGCAGCGGCGGGCGACCGATCGAGAACGACGCGATCGTCTGCGCGTAGTAGATGTCGTTGATCAGGGCCGGCCCGCGCCAGTCGACGCGTCCCTGCCCGTACAGCAGCTCGAACAGATCGGGAACGCCTTCGATCGGCACGATCGTCTTGAGGTGTGGATTGCCGAACGACGCGGCCTCCCATTGCGTGCCGCCGTCGTAGGATTGACCGAACATCCCAACGGACCCGGTGCTCCACGGTGCGGTGCCGAGGTACGTGATCACTTGGTTCAGGTCCGAGCGTTCGCCCGGTCCCATCATGTTCATGCATCCGCCGCTGTCCCCGGTTCCGCGAACGCTGATGACCGCGACGGCGAAACCTTGCCCGACGAAGTTCTCGGTGAGGAACGGCTCGCACGCGCGGACGTCGAGAGTTTTGAGCGCGTGGTAGTAGGGGCCGGCGGTCGCGATAACCGGAACCTTCACGCCTTCGGGCACGATCGGCCGGAGGATCACCATCTGGATCCTGGCGCCGTCGAAGTCGCTGGCGAGTTCGACGAACTCCTGCGGCGCGATCTCGTACGCGGACTGTTGCGAGACCGTCGGATAAGTGCCCGAGTAGTTGCCGTTCGAACCGAGGTCGCAAGGCTCGACCACCTGCGCGACGACCACGCTGGTGGTGAGCGCGGCGAACACGACCAGCGCGGCGGCGAGACCCTTCGCGTTCTTCCGTGTCGCGGCACCCACGCGTCCGTCTCCCCGTCGTCGCTCTCGCGTGCTCATACGAGCGGAGCGAGTCTTTCTTCCGTTCTACCCGGGATCGTACTTCTCGGCCGGCTCTGGTTAAGTAACGTTGTGAGCCCGATCGCGAGGAGGGATGAGTCGTGAACCTTCGCTTGGTTCAGTTCAACTTGGGCACCGGGAACGAGGCCGCCGCTGAGGCATTGGCCAAGAAGCTCGTCCCGGCGATCCGATCGCAGTCCGGCTGCCAGAGTTGCTCGTTCTTCGCCGACCACGGCACGGGCGACTACGGACTCGCCGTCCTATGGGAATCGCGCGACGCCGCGGATGCCGCTGCCGGCGTGATCGGTCCGATGATGATGGGCGGCGTGACCGAGGCTAACGGGACGATGACGAGTCCCCCTCGGCTCTTCGACGTGCTCGAGCCGTAAGCCCGGCTCACCACGCCTTTCGGGCCCACCAGGGCCGGGACCAGCGAGAACGCGCACAGGATTTGGCGGGGACGGCGTCGAACAACCAATCCAAGAGGTCCGGAGCGGCCGGATCTGCCGAGTCAGTTGCCTGACGCGAGACCTGGAGAGCGACCACACATGGCACACCCCCTGAGAAAGCACGCCCTATTCAGTGTCCTGGTCGTCATCGCCTCTTTGGCGGGAGCGAACGCGGCAACCCCCGCGGCCGACATCAACGCGGTCGGCAGCGTGGAGCAGGTCTACGTCACCGGCATCGCACCGGGAGCGGAGATGTCGCTCATCTCGCCCCAGGGGGCGGTCGTCGAGACGCGGAAGGCGACGTCGCTCGGTGGTGTGCTGTTCCGCAAGGTTCCGCCCGGCACGGGGTACACGGTCCGCCGGAATGCCGACGACGCCTTGTCGAAGCCGCTCGTCGTGCACAACGACGACGCTGCGCCGTGGAACCCGAGCGTGTATCAGCAGTCCATCAATCCGAATGGATACGGGTACCTCACGACGCGCGACGGCACGCAGATCGCGTACTACGTGCACCCGCCGACGAGTCCGGCCGTGCAACTCGAGGGGGTCAGTCCCGGGCTGCCGCCGGGCACGGAGGTTCCGAACCTGCCCGCGCCTCTCGCGTTCACTCCGCCGTATCCCACGCTGATCGAGTACTCGGGATACGGCTATGCGAATCCGGATGGCCCGGAAAGCGGGATCGCCGTCCTCGCGAACCTGATGGGCTACGCGGTCGTCGACGTGACCATGCGCGGGATCGGTTGTTCCGGCGGTGCGTTCGACTTTTTCGAGCCTCTGCAGCAACTGGACGGCTACGACGTCATCGAGACCATCGCGAGTCAGCCGTGGGTGCTGGGCAATCGCGTCGGGATGATGGGCATCTCGTACGGCGGCATCAGCCAGCTGTTCACCGCGCAGCACGACCCGCCGCACCTCGCCGCGATCTCTCCGCTGTCGGTCATCGATGCGACGGCGACCACGCTCTATCCCGGCGGCATCCTGAACACCGGCTTCGCCGTCGAGTGGGCGAAGGAGCGTCAGCACGCCGCACAGGTCGCGGGACCGAACACCGGCCAGGAGTGGGCGAACAAGCGGATCCAGGAGGGCGACGAGACCTGCGCCGCGAACCAGGCGCTCCACGGTGAGGCAGCCGACCTTCAGAAGAGGATCAAGGAGAACGATCACTACGTCCCGTCGGAGGCCGACCCGGTCGACCCGGTGACGTTCGTCCACAAGATCAAGGTGCCGACCTTCATGGCGTGCCAGTGGCAGGACGAACAGACCGGCGGGCATTGCCCGGAGCTCGTCCGCCACTTCACCGGCACGGACAAGAAGTGGTTCACGTTCACGAACGGCGCGCACATCGACTCGCTCGATCCCGAAACGTACAACCGTTGGTACGACTTCCTCGAGCTGTACGTCGCGCGCCGTGCGCCGATCACCAACCATCTGCTCACGCATCTCGCAACGCCCGTCATCTATCAAGCGGCGATGGGACTTCCGCAGGATGACGTCGTGACGATGCCCGTCGATCCGATCCAACTGATGCCCACGTACGAGCTGGCGCTCGCGGCGTTCGAGCGGCAGCCGATGATCCGGGTGCTGTTCGAGAACGGCGCCGGCGCATCGCCGAGCGGGGACAAGGTCGCCGGGAATCCCTATCCCGCGTTCGAAGCTTCGTTCGACGAGTATCCCTTCTCGTCGGCGTCCGCCCAACAGTGGTACTTCGGGCCTGGAGGCACGCTTTCCGACGACCTGCCGGCGGGCGGAGGCATCGACGAGTACACGTCGGACGCCAAAGCGCTGCCGCTGACCAACTTCACGGGCGGCACCGGCGGAGGCGGGCTGTGGGGCAACGCGTCTCAGTGGGAGTGGAACTGGAAGCCGAACCCGGTGGGCACTGCCGTCTCGTACGTCACCGCGCCGCTGAAGACGGACACGACCGTCATCGGCGCAGGCGCCGTGTACGCGCGGGTGCGATCCTCGACGCCGGACGTCGACCTTCAAGCAACGGTCAGTGAGGTCCGCCCGGACGGTAACGAGACGTTCGTGCAGAACGGCTACCTTCGCGCGACGTGGCGCACGCTTTCGACAGACTCCAACAACATCTTCAAGCGGCTGAGCACCCTGATCGATCCGATCCCGAGCGGACGGGCGGCCGATTTCGCGCCGATGCCGAGCGATGAGTTCGTCGACGTGACGATCCCGCTCTACCACCAGGGACACGTCTACCGTGCCGGATCGCGGATCCGCGTCACGATCGCCGCGCCCAACGGCGCGCAGCCGGTGTGGTCGTTCAACCAGACGCTCCCCGCCGGGAAAGCCACGGTTGAGATCGGGTACTCGCCGATGTTCCCGTCGAGCCTCGTGCTGCCGGTGATCCCGGGCTTCCGCGTCCCGACGCCTCTGCCGCCCTGCCCGAGCTTGCGCAATCAGCCGTGCCGGCCGTACGTGCCTTTGGTGAACCGCCGGGGTGCTTAGACGACCTTGATCTTCGCTTTGTCGGTGCGGCTCTGCTGAACCTCGCCGGCGAAGCACTCCGAGGTCGAGAAGCCGAACGCGCGGAGCTTGTATCTGCCGGGCGCGTACCACCACGTGATCTCTTGGACGACCATCTCGCCGGGCTCGCCGCAGATCAGCAGGAGTGACAGAACAACGCCGTCTCCGAAATCGAGGAACAGCTCGGAGATGACCCCGTCGGGGTCGGACGCCTCAAGCCCGATGCGGTAATCGCCAGCGCCGACGGGCTCGACGGAGGCGATCTTGACAACCGGTTTGGCGTTCTTCCCGGCCGCCACGGCCGGCGCCGCGGGGAGCACCAGGAAAATGGCGGTCGCGAGAACAACGGCACGCCTCATAGACATCCCCCTTTCGGACCTTTGACGGGCGGCCCGGCCGATCGGTTCCTCAGTCCGGGAGCGGTATCCCGATGTGTTTGCTTAGGTCGCCGATGAGATCGAGGGAGATCTCGTGGTCGGTGTACCGCCAGCTCCCGTCGACCTTCTCGAAGCGGTCGTGGTAGCGGCCGGCCATGATCGTCTGAAGGGGAAAGTCGGGCAGCGCCTGCATCAGGGTGAAATAGGCCCGCGCGTCCGCGCTGTCGCCGTCCACGTGCACGATGACGTTCGAGATCGCGTGCTTGGTCGACGGTATGCCGTCGTAGAGCAGGACGGAGCTCCGGATGAGCTTCGTGACTGCCTCCGATCCGCGGAACTCCGAGTTCGTCACACCGGCAGTTCGGAACGTGCCATGCTCGAAGAGGCGGCCGAACCCATCGAAGTCCCCGGCATCGAACAGCTCGGCGTACGTGAAGACGAGGTCTGTTATGGCACGGACGGCGTCCTCCACGGCCGGGATTCTACGGCCGAGGAGGACGACCGACCCGTGCTCGTTATTGCGTGCCCATCATCGCCTGCATGTTCTTCGCCATCGCGGCTTCGGTCTCGGCCAGCTCGGCGGCGGGGCTGAACATCACGATCTCGCTGTCGGCGATCGCCGTTTGTGTGTGCGGCCTCGACACGTAGAACGCGTCCCCGGTCTTGAAGGTCTCCTCGACGCCGTCCACGACGAAGCCGATCTCCCCTTTCGTCACGTAGCCCCAGTGCGGGCAGTGGCACTTGTCGCCGGGCAGCCCCTTCAACAGGGGCGCGTTGTCGACGCTGGCGCGGAACGTCACGAAGCTGATCACGTGGTCTTCGGCCTCACCGTGCCGGTCTTCGACGACGCCATGATCAGAGATCTCGGCGGTCTCCCTCGACAGTCCTGGCATGTGGCTCTCCTCCTCCGTGTATCGGACGAGGCCACGGTACGGATCCGGCCGGATCGGTTCATGAGGCGTTCTCCCCATTTCTCACCAGCGGGTTCGATAACCTCGTCGAGATGATCGGGGAGGGGCAGAGACGCGTACGGCTGGCGGAGCTCGTGGCGGCGCTTTCACTGGGGATCGATCTCGGTTTCAGCCAGCCGATGGAGCACGTGCTCCGCCAGTGCTTGATCGCGCTACGTCTCGCGGACCTCTTGGAACTCGACGAGGAAACGAAGCTCACCGCGTACTACACGGCTCTGCTCGTCAATGTCGGATGCCACTCGGACGCGCACGAGCAAGCGAAGTGGTTCGGCGACGACATCGCTCTGAAGGCCGACAAATACGAGCACGACCTCCGGAGCTTTTCGGCGATGGCCTCCGGCCTCCGGATGCTCGGCGCGGGCAGCCCGGTTCTCCAACGGTTCCGGATCGGTGCCGAGTTCGCGCTCTACGGCCACCGCGAGCTGGACGACATGATCACGCATCACTCGCAGATGGCCCGGAGACTTGCGGAGCAGCTCCGCCTGCCCGAGTCCGTGATCGACGCGGTTTCGTGCGCGTACGAGCAGTGGGACGGACGCGGCTGGCCCGGCGAGCGCTCCGGGAACGAGGTGCCTCTCCCGACGCGGCTGGCGACCATCGGCGAGTTCGTCGAGGTCGCGTATCGCGTCGGCGGCATCGACGCTGCCATCGGGCTCGCCCGCGAGCGGCGCGGCAGGCACTTCGATCCACAGCTCTCCGATCTGCTGTGCGCGGATCCCAAGGCCGTCCTGTCGGGCCTCGAATCCGTCGGCGCATGGGACGCGGTGATCGATGCCGAACCCGCTCTCCGCATCCTGCTGACGGATGATGAGTTCGACGCGGCTCTCAGTGCGATCGCCGACTTCGTCGACCTCAAGTCGCCGTACACGCTGGGACACGGGAGGGCTCTCGCCTCGCTCGCGCAGCAGGCGGCCGCTGCGCTCGGGATGTCCTCCGAGGAACAACAGACACTCATGCGCGCGGGTCTCGCGCAGGGCTTGGGGCGGCTAGGCGTATCGAACTCGATCTGGGAGAAGAAGGGTCCGCTCGGATCGGGGGAGTGGGAACGGGTGCGGCTGCATCCGTACCTCACCGACCGGATGTTGCGTCAATCGCAGGCGTTGGCGCCGCTCGGCGCGATCGTCGCGCAACATCGCGAGCGGCTCGACGGCTCGGGCTATCCCCAGGGTCTCTCCCGCGGCGCGATCTCCCGCGCGGCGCTGATCCTGGGCGCGGCCGACGCGTACCAGGCGATGCGATCGACGTTCCCCCAGGCCGACACGATGTCCTGGTCCCCGTCGCCGTCCACGTCCCCAGCGAAGACCGACCTGGCGCCGCTGGCGGAGGTCGAAAGGGTGCGTGCCGTCCAGACCGGCGGCAGAGCGTTGCTGTTCTCGTACCACGCGATCTTGTTGTCGTTGATCGAGGCGGACAGGACATCCT
>JBASRP010000507.1:0-9108 GCA_049273905.1 Actinomycetota bacterium | reverse complement strand
CGACCGCGGTCCGCGTGATCGCGATCGTGGCCCGCGTGCCGAAGGCGGCGGCGGCGAAAGTGCTCCGTCGTCGGAAAGCGCACCCGCGGAGTAAGGGCGCGTGCGCTACGAGCGGACCGACCTCGATTCCGGCATCCGCATCCTGACGGAGCGGATGCCGGAGGTCCGCTCCGTCACGTTCGGGGCGTGGGTCGGCGCCGGCTCGCGCGACGAGCAGCCGGAGCTGTCCGGCGCGACGCACTTCCTCGAGCATCTTCTCTTCAAGGGCACGCCGTCGCGCACCGCGATGGACATCGCCGAGGCCTTCGACGCCGTGGGCGGCGACTCCAACGCGTTCACCGCGAAGGAGTTCACGTGCTTCTACGCGCGGACGCTCGACGACGACCTACCCATGTCGATCGAGATCATCTCGGACATGGTGCAGCACTCGCTGTTGAAGGAAGAGGACGTGTCGTCCGAGCGGTCGGTCGTGCTCGAGGAGATCTCGATGCACGAGGATGCGCCCGACGACATCGTCTACGATCTGTTCACCGAAGCGATCTGGGGCGAGCACCCGCTCGGCCGCCGCGTGCAGGGACGGTCGGACACGATCGCGGCGATGAACCGCGACGAGATCGACGCGTACTGGCGGCTGCACTACAAGCCGGGGAACCTCGTGATCGCGGGGGCCGGCTCGCTCGAGCACGGCGACGTCGTCGAGCGCGTGCAGAAGGCGTTCCGCGCCGCGCCGGCGGGGCCGCAGCGCCCGGCACGGTCGGGGGACGAAGCGCCGCCGTTCCACTCTCGCGTGACGGTGCTGGAGCGGCCGATCGAGCAGACGCACATCGTCTACGGATCGGCCGGCGTGTCGCGCAACGACCCGCGGCGCTGGGCGCTCGGGATCTTGAACGTTGCGCTCGGCGGCGGGATGTCGTCGCGGCTCTTCCAGGAGATCCGCGAGAAGCGCGGCCTCGTCTACTCCGTCTACTCGAACCACTCGTCGTACGCCGAAGCCGGGCTAACGTCGATCTACGCCGCGACGGGACCGGAGCGTGCCGAGGAGGTCCTGACGCTCGTCCGCGAGCAGGTCGACGCGGTCTTGCAGGACGGCATCAGCGACGAGGAGCTGCAGCGCGGCAAGGGGCATCTGAAAGGCAGCATCGTTCTGAGCCTCGAGGACACGAGCGGCCGCATGTCGCGCCTCGGCAAGGGCGAGCTGTGCCAGGGCGAGATCCTCACGCCCGACGAGATGATCGAACGGATCGACGCGGTGACCGGCGAGGACGTGTCGGCCGTCGCCCGCGAGACGTTCGGGTCGCACCCGTGGGCGCTGTCCGTCGTGGGGCCGTCCGGCGGCCGGGACTTCGACCGTTTCGTGGCGTAGCATCCCACCCGTGATCCGCGTCGGCGTTATCGGTGCGTACGGCAAGATGGGCCGTGAGGTCTGCCGTGCCGTCGCCGAAGATCCCGAGTGCGTCCTCGTCGCCGCGGTCGACGTCAACGGCAGCGGCCAGCAGATCGGTCCGCTGATCGGCCACGCCGATCTCAACGTCCCGATCTTCGACGAGCTCGAGGCTCTGACCGACGCCGAGGTCGACGTCGCCATCGACTTCACCCACCCCGACTCCGTGATGGACGACGTGCGCTGGTGCGTGCGTCACGCCGTGCACGTCGTCGTCGGGACGACCGGCATCTCGTCCGCGGACCTCGACGAGATCCGCGCGCTGATCGAGGAAGAGGGGAGTGAGTCCAACGTCTTCGTCGCCCCCAACTTCGCGATCGGCGCGGTCCTGATGATGCGCTTCTCCGCCGCGGCGTCGAAGTTCATGCCGAGCGTGGAGATCATCGAGCTGCACCACTCGAAGAAGGCCGACGCGCCGAGCGGCACGGCGGTGAAGACCGCCGAGGAGATCGCGAAGGCACGCGCCGAGGGCGGCGAGGACACGACCGGGACGGAGTTGGCGCCGGGAGCGCGCGGCGCAGAAGTCGCGGGGATCCGCGTGCACTCGGTTCGACTGCCCGGTTTGGTGGCACACCAAGAGGTGATCCTGGCGGGGCCCGGCCAATCGCTGACGATCCGCCACGACTCCTACGACCGCGCGTCGTTCATGCCGGGCGTGCTGCTGGCGGTCAAGAACATCACGAAGCATCCGGGCCTGACCTACGGGCTGGAGAACCTGCTCGATATCTAGAGCGCGCTACGCGCAGAGGAAGAAGCGCGGCGCGCCCACGTGCCGATGAAGCGTCGCTTCGCCGCCTCGAAGGCTCCGGTACACCGCGACGTTCGTCCCCTCGAGCGTCATCGTGCCCTCGTCGCTGTTGATACCGAAGCGGCCGTCCTCGTCCTCGGTCATGGTGGCCTTATCGACGTCCCAGTAGCTCCCATCGAAGTCGACGACCCAGATGAGGCCGCAATGAAGAACCTGAAACGCATACGCCTTTCCCCCCTCGACGTTCTGCGAGCACGGTCGCTCGCCGCCGATCAGGCACTTCTCGCGAACGGGCACCGACCGGGCTCCGTTCGGATTCCCGAAGGCGAAGAGCGCGGCGACGACCACGACGACAACGGTGACGTTCCCAGCCGCCGTCCACCGGTTCATCCATCGCTTCATGCCGGTTCGACGATCCGCGCCGAGGATCGGTTCCGTATCTCGGCAACCCCTTGTTTCTTCCGCGAGCGCGGGCCTAGAGTTGCAGCACTCTGGAGGGGGTGGGGCACATGCCCAAGTACCTCGTTCTGTTCAACCTGTCCCAGGATTTCGTCGCGGGCATGATCGAGAAGCCCAGCGATCGTCGGAAGTCGGTAGCGGCTGCGGCGGAGAACGCCGGCGGAAAGCTGACCGACTACTACTGGATGTTCGGCCAGTACGACGGCGCCGCGATCTTCGAGTTCGCGAACTCGAAGAAGATGGCGTCCTTCATGTTTGCCGTGGCGGCTCGCGGCTCGCTGACGCACGTGGAGACCCACGAACTGCTTGAGTCCAGCGATCTCGAGGGGATCGCGGCCGATTCCAAGGGGATCACGTATACGGCCCCGAGTGCAAAGAAGAAGAAGTAGCGAAGATCAAGACCGCCAATACCCGGCCCGGCTGATCCAAGCCGGGCCGGCGCCTATGGAGTGGGCGCCGCGAGGATCCGTTCGAGGTTCGCGATCGCCGGCTCCGTGTTGACGATCATCCGGCCCAACGCGGCCTGAGCCGCGGGATCGGTGAGGTACTGCGCGGCGTCGCGGAACGGCGTCAGTCGCGTCTTGGCCATCCAGTCGCGCACGTCGGGCTCCTCGAACCAGATCACGCGCGCCTGCTGACTCTTCAGGAACGCCGGCACGAGGTCGGCCGCGCTGCCGAAGGCCTCGATCGCCGGGCAGATTCGATTCTTCTCCCGATCGTCGTCTCTCGCGGCTTCGACGAAGCCGATCAGTGCGGCGTTGAACGGGTCGATCGCATTCATCACGCGCTGGCATGTGATCCGGCCCGGCTCGAAGATCGGGCGAGCCGGCGGCATCCCAACGCCGGGCGCGCTGCAGTCGACATAGATGTGACGCGCATCGGTCGGGAGCGAGCCCTGTTCCAGCTTGATCTCGCTCGAGCCGACGTGGAGCACTCGCCCGAGACGCACGACATTTTCGATCGAGCGCAATTGCTCACGTTCGTGCGCGCTCAGCGTCGGCCCGCGGTAGACGGATGGTTCGACGTTGGGGTCGAGGCGCACGTGCCCGCCGGCCGCCTCGAGACGGAGGAGGAAGTCGTCCACGCTTTCCGCCTGAGCAGCGGCTTCCATCTGCTGCGCGAACCACTCGACGAACTGTCCCACAAGCTTCAGCGGTTGGACGGCTCTTCGGTCGACGGTCCAAGGATCTCGCGCCCGGATCCACCGGATGAGGTCGGGAGCAACACCCTGCTCGAGTAGCCAGCAACACGTGTCCATGGCCGTTTTGCCCGCGCCGATGATGGTGAAGCCGGACCCCGTGTCGGAAAGCGACACCAGAGCGTGCGGCGGCATCAGCCGGGCGCCGGGATCGACGCTGTATGACGGCGTGTGGTGGATGGGTAGCGTCGTCTGAAGATAGCTCGCGTCGACGAGCCTTCTGCGCGGGCGGACCGTCGTCCCCTCGCCGGTCAGGAGCGACACGACCTGATACCCGCCGTCGCCTCCGCCGATGTAGTCGGTCATGCCAAAGAAGCGAACCTGACCGGACTGCAGCATCTGTTCATCCAGCACGCGTCCGAAGTAGTCGCAGACCTCGGCGCCGCTGGCTCGCTCGTAGAACCCCGCGTTCGGGCCGCTCTCATCGATCTGATCGTTGCCGAGGTTCCGAGAGTTCACCCCGTAGTACGCGGAGGGTTGGTGGAGGCGAAGGAAGCCGTATCCGTCGTTCCAATGGCCGCCGGGCCGGTGGCGACGGTCGACCATCACCACCTCGGCGTCCGAGTTGGCGATCAGCTCATCCGTGAAGGCCATCCCGCACGCGCCGGCGCCGACGACGAGGTAGTCGGTCTCGATGTCTGCCATGGCGCGCGTCCCCCGCGAACGAGTTCGGTCAGCCTACAACGAGGCCGCCGTACGATCCGAGCAGTTCGGCGATGTCCTCGCGATCGAACAGGCGCCAACCCTGCGCGGTGAACCGGATCATGTCGTCATCGGTTGGGAACGAGTAGTAGGCCCCGATCGAAGGATCCTGCGGCGTTCCGGTCACGGACTCGCCTCGTTCGAGGCGGCCGATCGCGTCGAGGATCAAACGCGTGCCCGGCCGATAGAGGGACAAGACGTGCCAGAGCAGCGAGCGGTCTTTGTCGACCGGTATCCGTGCCGTTTCGATGATCTCGCCGACGTCGATGCCGGGGCTGTCGATCCAGTGGAGGGTGCAGCCGATCTCGGTGTCGCCGTTGAGCAGCGCTCGCAGAGTCGCGAGAACACCTCGGTAGTTGGGGAGGAGGCCGGAATGGAGGTTGAGGACGCCGCGGCGCGGGATCCCGAGCACTTCCGAGCCGAGGATCTTGCCGAAGCGGATGGAAACGAACAGATCCGCGTCCAGATCCCGCAAACCTTGCACAGCGGCGGGTTCCTTCAACGTCGCCACCGTTCGCACGGGGATGCCGAAGCGCCGCTGCATCCCGTCGAAGCTCAGGGATTGGCCCCCGCTGCGGTCGGATCGATCGATGAGCGGAAACACGAGATCGTTGAACAACTGCTGTTCGATGAACGCGAGTTGCCCAAGCATACGGGCCGGCGCCGGCTTGGTGCCGCCGACGCGCTCGGAAAGGACGATGCCGACGGTGCTCGTATGAAGCTCGGGCATCATCAGGTTCAGCGCGACGTTGCTCTCGATATCCCGGTTGACGAGGAACACGATCCTCATGGCGGCAGCTCAAGCATCGCTCATGAGTATGTCGGCGGGCGAACATGCGTGCGGGATAACTCAAGAGCCGAGCCGGTCACCGGCGCATGTTAGGCTCCGCCGCGTGACCCATCCCTACGTTGTCGAGGAGTTCTCGCCCGAAGAGCGCGAGGTCCTCGCGCGCTATTTCACCAACGTCGACCGGCCGGTTTTCTGCATCGTCAACCTGCCCGAGATCGTCAAGGGCGCGCTCTTCGCACGCTACTCGCGGACGAAGAAGTCGTTGCGGAGGCTCTTCCTCGACGAGTTCTACGAGCCTGAGATCGGCGCGGCCTCACACCCGGACGAGACCGGCGCGGCCAAGGCGGAGGAGCTCTACGACCGCATCTTCATCGAGTACGGGGACGACTCGGTCGCGCAGCTCGGCGGGGCACACATCGCGGTCGAGCAGTGCTCCAACGTCCTGACGAAGCTCATCGAGCGCGGCCGGCTCGCGGGGTACCTCGAGCAGTCCACCCGTTACGTCGCATACGACGACAGACCCGGCGGCCGATGGCGGTACTACCTCGAGCCCGGCATCCTGGCGTCGCGGCACGGCGAGAGCTATCGCGAAACGATGGACCGGATCTTCGAGCTCTACGCGTCGAGCGTGGAGCCGACGGTCCAAGCATTCGCGACGCTCTTCCCGCAGCAGCCCGAGGACCCCGACCGCGTGTGGAAGGCGACCATCCGCGCGAAGGCACTCGACGCGCTGCGCGGGATGCTTCCCGCGGCGACGGTGTCGAACCTCGGCGTCTACGCGGCCGGGCAGGCGTTCGAGACGATGCTGTATCGCCTCAAGGCTTCGCCGCTGCGCGAGGGGAACGACATCGCCGACGAGATGCTGACCGAGCTCCGCAAGGTGATCCCGTCGTTCCTCGTGCGCGTCGACCAGCCGCACCGGGGAGGGGAGTGGACCGACTACTTCCGGACGAACCGCGAGCGGATGCGCAGCGTCGCAACCGAACTCCTCAGGGGCGAGGAGCCCGAACCTCGCCCGCTCGTCACGCTCACCGACTGGGAGTCCGACGCCGACGAGCTCCTCGTCGCGGCGATGCTCTATCCACACTCCGACCTTCCCGAGGATCGCCTCGTCGAGATCGCGAAGAAGATGAGCGCCGAGGAGCGACTCAAGGTCCTCCACGCATATGTGGGGGATAGGAAGAACCGCCGGCACAAGCCGGGGCGCGCGTTCGAGCGGGTCTCGTACCGGTTCGACGTCCTTGCCGACTACGGCGGGTTCCGGGATCTGCAGCGGCACCGGATGCTCACGATCGACTGGCAGGACCTCTCACCGAAGCACGGCTACGAGATGCCGGCCGACGCCGAAGAAATCGGGTTCGCCACCGCGTATCGCGAAGCGATGGAGCGCTCGGCCGATCTGTGGGAACAGATCCACGCAGACCTTCCCGATCAAGCGCAGTACGCGGTTTGCATGGCGTACCGGATCCGCTACGCGATCCAGATGAATCTGCGCGAGGCCTTCCACCTGATCGAGTTGCGGTCGTCGCCGCAAGGGCACGCGGCGTACCGGAAGATCGCGCACGAGATGTACCGACAGATCGCGGACGTCGCGGGACACCGCACGGTTGCGGAGCTGATGACATACGTCGACCTCGGAACGGTCGATTTGGAAAGGTTAGAAGCAGAGAGACGCGCGGAGCGGAAGAGACAAGAAGCGGAGGAGAGACGGGGAAGAGGGTAAGACCCTATTCCTGGATCGGCTCAACCTCGCTCGGGCAGAGCCACATCACGTCGGAGTCGGAGTTGACGCGCTCTTCGATGAGCTCGATCGCGTGTCGCACCGCCGCGTTCGGTTCCTCCGTCAGAACCCAGGTGACCATGGTCGCTCCTCCTCTTGGCGCAACATTTCGTTGTGCCAGCGGCCCTTCCTTCTCGGGCCTCTGAGTTTTTCGTCACACCCCCGGGATTGATGACCCAAACCGGTACATCGCGTTCGGTCCGGTCGTGAATCCCGTGTCACTCTGCACAACGACGTGGTTGACCAGCGGCTACGCTCGCGCTTCTCCTTGGCCGCGTAATCACGATCGACGGCATCGTCCGACGAAGGAGGATTTTCGTCGCCCTGCACCGCTAAAAAGTCCTGCCTATCCGCGCGAATAGTTATGATTCGGACGTGAGGTACAGTTGCAGCGAGAAGGAGGCTCGGTGGACTTCGGACGAGTGATCACTGCGATGGCGACGCCCTTCCGCGCGGACGGGTCGCTCGATCTCGACGGCGCCGCGTCGCTTGCTCAGCATCTGATCGCGCACGGGTCCGACGCGCTCGTGATCGCCGGCACGACTGGCGAAGCGCCGACGCTCACGCACGAAGAGAAGCGTGATCTGTGGACAACGGTCGCCGAAGCGATCAAGGGCCGCGCCGCGATGATCGCCGGAACCGGGACGTACTCCACCGCCGAGTCGATCGAACTCACGCAGACCGCCGAAGAGTGCGGCGCGGATGGGATCCTCCTCGTGACGCCGTACTACTCGAAGCCTCCGCAGTCCGGTTTGCTTGCTCACTTCACGGCGATCGCCAAAGAGACGAAACTCACCGTGATCCTCTACGACATCCCCAGCCGGACCGCGAAGAAGATCGAGCATCCGACGCTGCTCGAGCTCGCCAAGGTGAAGAACATCGTCGGCGTGAAGGACGCAGCGGGCGACCTCGCCGGCACGGCGAAGCTCGCGGCCGAGGCGCCGGCGTTCAAGATCTGGTCGGGAGACGACGCGCTGACCCTGCCGATGCTCGCCGTCGGCGGACTCGGGATCATCAGCGTCGCCTCGCATCTCGTGGGGCACCGCATCGCGGAGATGGTCGCCGCTCACGACAAAGGGGACGTCGAGGGCGCGGCGCACATCGACCGCGACCTCCGCCCGCTGTACGAGGTCCTGTTCATCACCGCCAACCCGATCCCCCTTAAGGCGGCTTTAGAGATGGTCGGGCTGCCGGCTGGACCGGTCCGGCTGCCCCTCGTCGATGCCACCGACGACGAACGTGCTCGCGTTCGCAGCGTTCTGGAGAGACTCGGGTTAATCTAGGGAACCCGCCGGGCCTGGGTTGGCCTGGAACCCGGCGGTAAGACCCCGCGACGAGGAGCCTGATGGCGCCGAAGAAGCGGGGGCGCAGGAAGCCTGGGGGGGCTCGCCGGTCATCAGGACGGGGGCCCGGCTCCGCCGTCGGACAAGCGGTGGAGGGCATCCGCAAAGCGCTCGGTCCACAGATCGGCGACGCCTATGGGATCGCGCTCGCCGTGATGGCCGTGCTGACCGCGCTCGGCATCTGGTTCCACAACGCCGGGCCGATCGGTCAGTTCCTCGAACTCGCCTTCCGCGGCATCCTGGGCGCGGGCGGGTTCCTCGCGCCGATCATCTTCGGCTACCTCGCCTACACGATGTTCACCGTTCGTCCCGGGCCCGATCGTCCGCGCATCGTCATCGGTCTCGCCGTGACGGTCGTCAGCGTTCTCGGCTTGTGGCACATCGCGAAAGGGACGCCGGACGTGACCTCCGGCGGC
The DNA here is from genome assembly GCA_049273905.1 of Actinomycetota bacterium. Taxonomy (GTDB): domain Bacteria; phylum Actinomycetota; class AC-67; order AC-67; family AC-67; genus JBASRP01. The sequence continues at coordinate 231 of JBASRP010000507.1, read as the reverse complement.
GACGCGTTGCGTAACGCTGGGGGCGTCGTCGGAGCGATCACGGCCGGGCCGCTGCACCGCTTGATGGGTCCGTGGGGCGCGTCGTTCACATTGCTCGCCGTCCTCGGTCTCGGCGTGATGGTCCTGACGAAGACGCCGATGCGCCGTCTGTTCGAAACGATCGGCGAGAAGATCGCCGCGATGCGCGAGGCCCGGCCGAAGCCGGAGCCGAAGAAGCGCACGATCCCCGGC
>JBASRP010000273.1:0-3367 GCA_049273905.1 Actinomycetota bacterium | reverse complement strand
CCCTTCGGGCGCTCGCCGACGTCGAGGCGGAGGCGTTGGCGCCGGTGAAGCCGGACCGGCTTTCGGGAGGGCTCGCTCAGCGCGTCGCCTTCGCGCGCGCCCTGGTCGCGTCGCCCCGTCTGCTGCTTCTCGACGAGCCGTTCGCCGGTCTCGACGTCCTCTCGCGCACGAGCCTTCGCGCTCTCCTTCGCCGCAGGCTCGCTTCGTTCTCCGGCGTCACCATCCTCGTTACGCACGATCCGGTCGACGCGATGACTCTTGCGTCCCGCCTCGTCCTCATCGAGGACGGCCGCGTCTCCCAAAGTGGCACACCCGCCGAGGTCCGGGCCGCACCCCGCACCCCATACGCCGCCGACCTGGTCGGCATCAACCTCTTCCGCGGGGAGTTGGTTGCCGCCGGCGAAACGGCGGAGATCTCGACCTCTGCGGGCCGCGTCTCGTGCATCGCACCCCCCGGCGTGACGTTGCCCGCGCCGGACGCGATCGGCGTCCTGCGGCCGGTCGACGTCTCGCTGTACTTGACGCGGCCCCAAGGCTCCGCTCGCAACGTCTTCCAGGGGCCGGTCCGTTCGGTGAGCATCGAGGGCGACCGCGCGCGGATCGGCATCCAGTCCGCGCCGCCGTTGACGGCGGAGATCACGACCGCGTCCCTTCGGCAGCTCGGCATCAGCGAAGGCGTCACCGTCTGGGCGTCGTTCAAAGCGCTCGAGGTGCGCGTCATCCTTCCGTGAAGACGCGGGTACAGTGACGTCATGGGGGTGCGGGTCGAACGGCACGACGCGATCGTCGTTCTGACGATCGACCGTCCCGAGGTTCACAACGCCGTCGACGCCGAGACCGCGCAGGGCCTCGAGGATGCCGTCCGCGCGTTCGACGCCGATCCCGAGTCGCGCGTTCTGGTACTCGCCGGCGCCGGCGACCGTGCGTTCTGCGCCGGTGCCGACCTCAAAGCTGCCGGCGGGCTGACGATGCGCCCCGGCGCGCGCGAGTCGGGTCCGATGGGCACTTCTCGGTTGGCCGGGTCGAAGCCGACGATCGCGGCGATCGGCGGCTATTGCTACGCCGGCGGTCTCGAGCTCGCGTGCTGGTGCGATATCCGCGTGGCGGATGAGACCTCGACGTTCGGCGTCCTCAACCGGCGCTGGGGCGTGCCGCTGATCGACGGCGGAACGCAGAGGCTCCCGCGGATCGTCGGCCTGGGCAACGCGCTCTACCTGATCGAGACCGGCGCACGCATCGACGCGCCGACGGCTTTGCGCATGGGCCTCGTGCAGGAAGTCGTCCCGGCGGGGACGCACCGCGAGCGCGCCCTCGAACTAGCCGGCCACATGGCCGGCTATCCGCAGTCGTCGCTCCTCGCCGACCGCGCGTCCGCGCTGCTACTCGACGGCATCGAGGCCGAAGCGAAGCGGGGCGAAGCGACGCTCGCGGACCCCGAGATGCTCGCGGGCCTCGAACGCTTCCGCCTGCACGATCGCCCTTCTCCCCCATCGGCGCCGCCGGGAGACACGGCATGACGGGGTTCCTCAGCGTCTTGCTCGCCGTCCTCGCCGTGCTGGCGTACTTCCTCACGGTGTGGGCTGTGGTGCGCACGAAAGAGTGGGCGAAGAGTCCGCGGAGCCAGGCGGGGTGGCTCCTCGTCACGCTCCTGCTGCCGGCGGTGGGCATGGTCTTCTTCTGGCTGACCGAGGCTCCGCAGAGGCGGAACCGGAGCAGACAACCGCCGGCGGCACTGGCGTAAGCTGCCGACATGTTCCGGATCGGCGGCGGGCTGTTCATCCTCATCCTTCTCGCGGCGTGGGCGATCACGATCGCGAGCGTGGTTCGCACGCCGGACGGGTCGTACCGCGCGGGGAATCAGATCGTTTGGTTGCTTGTCGTGATCCTGGTGCCGATCATCGGCGTGCCGCTGTACTGGGTGCTCGGCGCACCCACGGCGCGCTAGATCGTCGGTTTCTCGCTCGGCCCTGCCTCGGAAGCCTCGTGCGACACCGCGTGATCGTCCGGGTACCAGCGCGGCCGCAGGTCGCGCGCGGCGCTCGCCTCGTCGGGCCGGCTGATCGGCGCGGTGTGCGGCGCGTTCTTCAGGAGCTCGAGCGACGTCTCGATCTCGCGGTCGATCGCAATCAACGCGTCGGCGAACGCGTCGAGGGTCTCGACCGTTTCCGTCTCGGTCGGCTCGACCATCATCGCTTCGTCGACGATCAGCGGGAAGTACACAGTCGGCGCATGGAAGCCGTGGTCGAGCACACGCTTCGCGATGTCCATCGCTTTCGCTCCGCGCTGCTTCTGCTTGCGCGCCGTCAACACGAACTCGTGCATCGGCTGCGCGTCGAACGCGAGGTCGTACGTCCCACGCAGACGATGCGCGAGGTAGTTCGCGTTGAGAACGGCGCGCTCGGCGACATGCCGTAGTCCGTCGGACCCGAGTGCGCGCGCGTACGACAACGCGCGAACGAGGATCCCGAAGTTGCCCCAGAAGGTGTGCACGCGGCCGATCGAGCGCTCGTCGCCCTCGTCCCAGTCGTAGCGGCCGGTCTCCTCGTCGAACGCAGGCCTCGGACCCGGCAGGAACGGCACCAGCCGCTCGGACACGGCGAGCGGCCCGGCGCCGGGCCCTCCCCCGCCGTGCGGGGTGGCGAAGGTCTTGTGCAGGTTCATGTGCACGATGTCGAACCCCATGTCGCCGGGCCGTGAACGTCCGAGGATCGCGTTGAGATTGGCGCCGTCGTAATAGAGGAGCCCGCCGACGGAGTGGATCGCGGCGGCGACGCGCTCGATGTTCTCTTCGAAAAGCCCGAGGGTGTTCGGGTTGGTGATCATCAAGCCCGCGACGTCGTCGGACACGAGCTTCTCCAGTGCGTCGACGTCGACGAGGCCGCGCGCGTCGGACGGGACCTCGGCCGTCTCGTAGCCGGCCAGTGTCACCGACGCCGGGTTCGTTCCGTGCGCCGAGTCGGGGATGATCACGCGCTTGCGCCGCTGCCCGTTGTGCTCGTGGAAGGCCCGCATGATGAGCAGGCCGGTGAGTTCGCCGTGGGCGCCGGCCGCAGGCTGGAACGTGACGCCGGACATCCCGGTGATCGCGCAAAGCGCGCGCTCGAGCTCCACCAAGAGCTGCAACGCTCCTTGCGTCTGCGACGCGGGCTGAAGCGGATGCAGTCGCCGGAAGCCCGCCATCGCGGCGGCATCCTCGGCGAGCTTCGGGTTGTACTTCATCGAGCAGGAGCCGAGCGGATAGAAGCCGGTGTCGATCCCGTAGTTGCGTTGCGACAGGCGCGTGTAGTGGCGGACGAGCTCGTTCTCCGAAACCTCGGGCAGTGTCGGAGGCTTCGCGCGGCGCAGCGCCTCCGGGATCGCGTCGGCC
>JBASRP010000265.1:0-10981 GCA_049273905.1 Actinomycetota bacterium | reverse complement strand
GGTTCGGGGCGCGCGTCGTCTCGGTCGATCCCCGCGACGACGGCGTCGTCGTCGCGACCGAGGGCGACGAGATCGAAGCTGGAGTCGTCGTCCTCACGGCCGGGTCGTGGCTCCCGAAGCTCGCCGCCGGCCTCGTCGCCCTGCCGCCGCTTCGCGTCACCCAGGAGCAGCCCGCCTACTTCGCTCCGCGGGACGACAAGGCTGCGTGGCCCATCTTCGTCCACCGGCTCACCGCTGGGGAGGCGCTCGAAGGGGTCGCCGCCTACGGACTTCCCACACCGGGTCACGGCCTCAAGGTCGGCGAGCACGGAACGGGCTCCGAGGTCGACCCCGACCGGCGCACCGACCCCGATCCAGGCGGCCTGACGCGCCTCTCCCGCTATGTCGAGCGCTGGCTCCCGGGCCTTGACCCCGAGCCACGCGAGCTCATCTCCTGCCTCTACACGACCGCTCCCGGCGAGCACTTCGTCGCCGGCCAGGTCGGTCGCCTGGTCGTCGGATCACCGTGCTCGGGTCACGGCTTCAAGTTCGCCCCTGCCATGGGCGACCTGCTCGCGGACGTCGCGCTTGCAGGCGCACGCATCCCCGTGATGTGGGGAACGGTGTCGTCCCCGGATGGCCTTTAGGAAAAAATAAGGTTTCGTAGGCGTTTCCTGGCTCTTTTTTCCGGGTAAACAGCCGGCGACTTAGGGGGTGCGGTCTTTCTCGTAGCTTGGGGTTCTTTCTTGGCATGGGCGGATTCAGCGCAGGGCATATGGCGACTACAGACACGGCACAGCTCGCGACCTTCAGTCACGAGGCCCTCCTCTACGGTGGACTCGACGAGTTCACCGGGGGAACGTCCGCGTTCATCCGCGAGGGGCTCGGCGCGGATGAGGCGATCCTGGTCGTCGTAGACGCCGCGAGGATCGCCGCCCTCGAGGCGGAGCTCGGCGACGACGCTCATCGCGTTCGCTTCGAAGACATGAGCGAGATCGGATCAAACCCGGCGCGCATCATCCCCGCGTGGCGCGAATTCGTGAACGAGCACGTGGCGTCGGGACGGGCCTACCGAGGGATCGGCGAACCGATCTCCGCGGAGCGCAGCGCCGCCTCGCTTATCGAGTGCCAGCGACACGAGTCGTTGCTTAACCTCGCATTCGACGGCACGCCCGCGTGGCGCCTGCTCTGTCCTTACAACGTCGATGCCCTGCCGGCAGAGGTGATCGACGAAGCGTTCCGCAGCCATCCGACGATCCGCTCGGATGGCACCGAGGTTCGCAGTGACTCCTTCCGGAATCTTTCGACGATCGCAGCACCCTTCGACCTTCCGCTGACCCCTCCCGCCGTCGCCCCGGAAGTGACGACGTTCGAGCTCGGCGACCTCAGTGACGTTCGCACGTTCGTCGGCACGCGCGCCCTGAACTACGGCTTGGATCCGAACAAAGCCGCCGACTTTGTTCTCGCGTTGAACGAGATCGCGACGAACAGCCTCCGCCACGGCGGCGGCAAAGGGGTGCTCAAGCTCTGGCCGGAGAACGGCTCACTGATCTGCGAGATAAGCGACGCCGGCCATATCGACAGGCCGCTGCTCGGCCGCGAACGTCCTGCCCCGGGATCAACCAGCGGTCTCGGCGTCTGGCTCGCGAACCAGCTCGTCGACCTCGTGCAGATCCGGACTTTCCCCGAAGGCTCGGTGGTCCGGATCTACATGAGTATCGAGTAGATCAGCCCCCCATCGAGGGCGGCGCGATCGCTCCGAGCTGGATGCCCAAGAGATAGGCGTCGTTCAGACCCCTATGCGAGATGACCTTCCCTTTCTTGTCGAACGTGTAGACGCTGATCATCTCGAAGTCGACCTTGGCGTCGTTCGCCGGAGCGCCGTACATGGGGAAACCGCCTTTGTTCGTGCCGGTCGTACGCACGCGAATCATGACCTTGTCGCCGTCGCCGATGAGCTCGACGACCTCGGTGTTGCGGTCCGGGAACGACGTCATGGCCATCCCGTGGACCTGCTTCGCCGTCTCAAGGCCGATCGGAAGGCCCGGGATAGCGGACGCGCTGTTGTCGAAGTTCGGGGCGAAGTGCTGGTCGAGCGCGCCGAGGTCGCCGCGGTTCCAGGCTTCCTCGATCATCTGTACGGTCTTCTTGTTGTCCTCGACGCTCATGAGCGTCCCCCTTTCCACGCGGGTCTCCCCGCCTTGTCTACCGTCGCCCTGTAGACGAACGCAAGGGGCAGCAATCGACAAGGCCGCCGGCGATGCGTTCGTTGCCGCCCGGCCGCCGGACCACTAGCGTTTCGGCCATGCCGGCCGGCAGGAGGGGGAAACAAGCGCGGCGCGTCGGATTCGCGCTCGGCGGTGGCGGCCATCACGGCGCCTTCGAGGTCGGCATGCTCAAAGGCCTTCTCGAGCGCGGGATCACGCCGGACCTGGTGGTGGGAACATCGGTCGGTGCCCTGAACGGGGCGGCGATCGCCGCGCGGCCCTCACTCGAGACCGTCGAGCGGCTCCGCGAGATCTGGCTCGGGCTCGACGACGATCGGATCTTCGGCGGATCGATCTTCGCCGGCGCGGCAAACCTCGTGCGCAGCCGGACCCACATGCACTCGAACAAACCACTCCGCACGATGCTCGAGAACCTCCTGCCCGCCAAGACCTTCGCGGAGCTGACAGTCCCGTTCCAATGCGTCGCGGCGTCGATCGAGCGCGCGGCCGAGCACTGGTTCTCGGAGGGGCCGCTGGTCGAAGCGATCCTCGCCTCCGCGGCGGTCCCCGGCGTGCTGCCGCCGGTCCTGATCGGCGGCGAGCACTTCGTCGACGGCGGCATCGTGAACAGCATCCCGATCTCCCGCGCCGTCGAGCTCGGCGCGACCGAGATATACGTCTTGCACGTCGGCCGGATCGAGCAGCCACTGACACCGCCGACCACGCCGCTGCAGGTCGCGCTCGTGGCGTTCGAGATCGCGCGCCGGCACCGCTTCGCCCGGGACCTCGCGACCCTGCCGGACGGCGTCGTCGCCCATGTCCTCCCGACCGGCGAGCCGAAACGCGTGACGCGCGCGCAGCTATCGGAGCTGAACTACCGCGACTTCAAAGCGGTGGCGCGCCGGATCGATGGGGCGTACCGCGCGACGACCGCGTTCCTCGAGGGTCTTTCGGCGGGAAGCTGAGCGAGGTTATTCTGCGGCCGGGAGGTCCGGGGTGAGGATCGACAATCTTCCGCCGCGCATCGTCCGGCGACTCGTTCTGTTGCCGCTCGTGCTCTTGCTGTGCTTCGCGCTGATCGCCCTCTCGCCGATCCTTCTGCTGGCCGCGTTCATCGCCGACCTTTTCCTGCCGGGGAACTGGCGGACGCTGCGGCTCGTCGCGTTCCTCGAGGCCTACTTTGCTCTCGAGATCGTCGGCCTGTTCGCGATGCTGGTGCTGTGGATCGAAAGCGGCTTCGGCGCCACGATCAAGACGGAGCGCATGCAGAACAAGCACTACGGCTTCATGCGCTGGTGGCTCTCGCTGGTGAACCTCGTCGCGAAGAAGCTCTTCCGCATGAAGGTCGTGATCGAAGACCGGCCGGAGCCGCGGGCGGGGCCGATCCTCGTGTTCTGCCGGCACGCGGGGCCCGGCAATTCGATGCTGCTCATCGGGACGATCATGGTCGGCTACAAACGGCACCCGCGGATCGTGATGCTCGCGAAGCTGCAGTGGGAGCCGCTCTACGACATCATGCTGAACCGCCTGCCGAACCGTTTCATCAAGCACGACCCGAAGCGACGTGACCTGTACACGAACGCGATCACCGGACTGGCGACCGGACTGGAGGACGACGACGCGTTCGTGCTGTTCCCCGAGGGCAAGGACTTCACGCCGCGCGTGCGTCTCCGGGCGATCGACTACCTGCGCGGCAAGGGGCACCTCGCTGCGGCCGAGCGCGCCGAGAAGATGAAGTACGTCCTGCCGCCTCGCCACGGCGGCGTGATGGCGGCTATGCGCGGCGCGCCCGACGCCGACATCGTGATCGTGGCCCACGCCGTGCTCGAAGACGTCGGCACGATCAAGGAGCTGTGGAGCCGCATCCCGTTCCCGCGCCCGATCGTTGCGCGCTACTGGCGTCTGCCTCCCGCCGACGTCCCGAAGGATGAGGATGCCTTGATCGAGTTCCTCTACGGCTGGTGGGAACGCATCGACGGATGGATCGCCGATAGAGAGCGTTCGGGCGCCGCCGTCTAGCGGTTCGGTTTTTCTTTTCCTCGAACCATCACCCCTCGCGTATCGAACGGAGGCCGAGGCGATCACGCCTCCCGGCAGGACGCCGGATCGACCCAGGGAGGGGTGCGATGAGGGAAGTACGCAAGCTCATCGTCGCGCCGGTTTTGGGGGTTCTTCTCCTCGTCACCGGCGTGGCACCGGCCTTCGCGTCGTCTCACCGTGAGGCGCCGCTGACGGCCGCGGATCCGCAGATCGACTCGACGGACCTGTACGCGTTCGTGTCGCCGGACGCGCCGGACACCGTCACGTTGATCAGCAACTGGATCCCGATGGAAGAACCCGCGGGCGGGCCGAACTTCTACCCGTGGGCTCCGGGCGTTCGCTACGACATCAACATCGACAACAACGGCGACGCGAAGCCCGACCTGATCTACCGGTGGGTCTTCACGAGCCACTACCGCAACACGGGCACGTTCCTGATGAACACCGGTCCGGTCACGAAGCTCAGCGACACGACGCTGAACTTCTACCAGACGTACACGTTGTCCGTGATAGACGCGAAGGGCAAGAGCCGCACGCTCGTCGCCAACGGGATCGCGGCTCCGTCCAACGTCGGCGCGGCGTCGATGCCCGACTACGCGAGTCTGCGGCGTGAGGCGATCACGTCCTTCGGCAGCGCCGGCAAGTCGTTCGTGGGTCAGGGAGACGATCCGTTCTTCCTCGACCTCCGCGTGTTCGACCTGCTGTACGGCGCGACCCTGAAGGAAGCCGGCAACGACACGCTCGACGGCTACAACGTGAACGTGATCGCGTTGCAGGTTCCGAAGACCGAGCTGGCTTCCGGCGGCGACGCGACGAAGAACCCGATCGTCGGCGTCTGGACGACGGCCGAACGGCAGAGTGTGCGCACGCAGTCGACGAAGGGCGCGCAGAAGTTCGCCGGCCCGTTCGTCCAGGTGTCGCGTCTCGGACAGCCGCTCGTGAACGAGGTCGTCGCACCGGTGGGCGCGAAGGACCTGTTCTCGGCGTCGCTCCCGCAGAACGACGCCCAGTTCCTACCCGCGGTCCAGGATCCTGAGGTTCCGAAGCTGCTGGAGGCGATCTACAAGATCAAAGCTCCGGCCGCGCCGCGGAACGACTTGGTGCAGGTGTTCCTGACCGGCATCAAGGACCTGAACCAGCCGGCGAACGTCGTCCCCTCGGAGGAGCTGCGGCTGAACATGTCGATCTCTCCGAGCTCCAAGCCGAACCGTCTGGGCGTGCTCGGCGGAGACAACGCCGGATTCCCGAACGGGCGGCGCCTCGAGGACGACGTGATCGACATCGCGCTGCGCGCGATGGCCGGCGCCGTCCAGGGCGTCAAGACCGAGCTCGGTGACGGCGTGGACGCGAACGACGTCGCGTTCGACACCGCGTTCCCGTACGTCGCGACGCCGAACTCGGGCAGCGACGTGGCGGCGGCGAGCGGCGCCACGACGAAGATCGCGCGCAAGACTGAGGGCGTGCCGAACGGCGCAGCCGTCGGCATCGGCATCGGCACGCTGATCCTCGGCGTTCTGCTGATGGCGCTCCTGCGGCCGGGCCGCAAGCCGGCCCCCGCCACATCCGCCGCGCAAGACACCGGCATGCGCCGGGCGGGCTAACGATGGCGACAACGCACTTCGTGCGTCGGACGGGGTTGCAAAACCCCGTCCGGCGCACGCCCCCCAAGCTGGTTCTGATCGCCACGCTGCTCGCGATCGCCGCATCCGCAACGGTCGCGGTCCGGACGTTGGGATCTAAGAGTCAACCGGTCGCGGCAAGCGTCCGCGCCGTCGGTCCACTCCGAGGCATCCCCGCCCTCACGGAAAGGGTCCGCGCGGTGCCGAACGACGCGAACGCGTGGGCCGCGCTGGGGTCGGCCTACGTTGAGGAAGCTCGCCTTACCGGCGACCCTCGCAACTACCCGAAGGCCGAGGACGCCATCCGCCGATCTCTCTCGATCACGACCGACGGCAACTTCGGCGCTCGCTATGCGATGGCAGTCCTCGCCGCCGCGCGACACGATTTCCGCACGGCGCTGACATGGGGAGAGCGCGCCCGCACGATCAACCCGCACAACGCCGCGATCCACGGCATCATCGGCGACGCGCTCAACGAGCTGGGCCGCTATCCGGAAGCATTCGAAAGCTTCCAGCGGATGCTCGACCTGCGACCGGGCATCGGCGCCTACGCTCGCGCGTCGTACGCGTGGGAGCTCCAGGGCAACATCGCGAACGCGCAACGCGCGCTCGACCTCGCGCTGCAAGCCGCGAGCACGCCGAAGGATGGCGCCTTCGCGACCTTCTACCTCGGGGAACTGGCGTGGACGAACGGCCGCGTCGCCGAGGCGGAGCGCTGGTACCGGGAGAGTCTGGCGCACGATCCCTCATCGACATCCGCGATCCAGGGACTCGCGTCGGTCGCCGGCGCTCGCGGCGATTTCGCGGAGGCGCTCCGGCTCTCGGAGAAGGCCGTCGCGACATCGCTGTCGACGCACGACGCCGCCGAGCTCGGCGACCTCTATGCCGCGGCCGGCGACTCGGTCTCCGCACAACGTCAAGGCGAGAGGTTCCGCGAGCTCGTCGCTCTGTACAAAGCGAACGGTGTGGACACCAACCTCGAGGTCGCCCTTTACAGCGCGGATCGCAACGTCGATCTCGCCGACGGGCTCGCAGCGGCTCGCGCCGAGTGGAGTCGCCGGCAGAGCATCCACGTGGCCGACGCGCTGGCGTGGTCCCTCTATGCGAACGGCCGCTACCGCGAAGCGCTCGCATATTCGAAGCAGGCGCTTCACCTGGGAACGAGGAGTGCGCTCTTCCAGTTCCACAAAGGGATGATCGAACGGGCGCTCGGGATGCGCGCCGCGGCGCGCGCGGACCTGAAGAGGGCGATGAAGATCAACCCCAACTTCTCCTTCCTGTGGGGACCGCGCGTGGTGAAGGTCCTCGAGGAGCTCGCATGAGTCGCGGTTGACATCGGAGTCGCGCGGCGGGTTTGGTACATCCACCGACCGAAGGGGGAGCCATGCCCGCCGCCGACATCGACACGACCGCGACCGATCTTCTCCTGACCACGACACGCACCGTCCGCAAGCGCCTCGACCTGACGCGGCCGGTTTCCGCGACGCTCGTCTTGGACTGCCTGCGCCTCGCGTCGCAGGCGCCGACCGGAGGGAACCTGCAGCGGACACGCTGGATCGTCGTCACCGATGAGGATAAGCGGGCCGCGCTCGGCGCTCTCTACAAGCGTGCGATGGATCCGTACCACGCGATCATGGAGCCGCTCGCGCGAGCCGCAGGAACGAACGACAAAGTGCTCGCGTCGTCGCAGTACCTCGCCGAGATGATGGGCCGGGCGCCAGTCCTCGTCATTCCATGCGAGCTCGGCTCCTTCGCGGAAGCGAACGCTCTCCTTCAAGCCGGCGGCTACCCGCACACGCTGTCGGACAACGTTGCGGCGTCCGGGTTCTACGGATCGATCTGGCCGGCCGTGTGGAGCTTCATGCTCGCGCTCCGCAGCCGCGGCCTCGGCTCCGCCTTGACGACGATGCATCTCGCGCTTGAAGGCGAGGCTCGAGAGCTCCTCGGCATCCCCGACACGGTGACGCAGATCGGCCTGATCCCCGTCGCGTATTACACCGGCGAGACGTTCAAGCCGGCGAACCGCCGCGCGGTCGAAGAGGTGACGTACTGGAACGGCTGGAAGAATACAGCCGTTCCCGCGTGACGTTCTAGGCGGGCTCGACCGATACCGGGATCCCGTTCAGCACGGCGTTCCCGGACAGCGGGTCGATCAGGTCCGACGGCGCAAGCGTGTTGCTGTTCATGCCCGGATCGTCGGCCGCGACGCCGGCGCGCACGCCGTCTCCGAAGAGGCCCCAGCCGTGCGGGATGCTCACAACGCCGCGCATCACGCTGTCGCACACCTCGGCGGGGACGTCGATCGAACCGGCGGTGGACGAGACGCGAACGAGCTTCCCATCTTGGATGCCGAGCCGCTCGGCGTCCTCCAGGTTGATCTGGACCGTGCACTTGGTGGATCCGCCGCGCAGGGTCGGAAGGTTGAGCATCCAGGAGTTGTTCGTGCGTAGGTGGCGCCGGCCGACGAGGACGAAACCGCCGTTGCGTTGGCGCGTGAGCGAGGTTCGCAGTCGGTCGACGTCGTCCACGATCGGTTGCGGCGCGAGTTCGATCTTGCCCGAGGGGGTGCGGAGCACCTCGGGGATCCGAGACTGCAGCGGCCCCAGATCCACGCCATGGGGGTTGTTTTCCAACGTGGTCAAGGTGAGGCCGTCGGCTTTCGCGCCGAAGCCGTCGCCGAAGGGGCCGGTGCGCAGGAGGATGTCGAGGAGGCGTTCGGGACCGCGGCGGTCCGCGACCGAGTCCCATGCCTTCGCTTCGTCTGCACCTTTCGCGGGCGAGATCGGGTTCTTCAGACCGCGGTCGAGAAGCTGGCGCGCCACCATCTCGTCCAGCGCTTCGACGTCGACGTGCGCGCCTTGACCGCCGGCGATCGCGGCGAGACGGAGAAGAACTTCCCACTCGTTCATCTCGCCGTCGGCGAGCGGGAGGGACGGCGGCGAGTAGTTAGCGATGTTGCGGCACGAAAGGCTGTAGAACGCGGTGTCGTAGTGGCCGCGCGTCAGGGTCGACTGGCCGGGCAGGATCACGTCGGCGTGGCGGGTGGTCTGGTTCAGGTAGATGTCAACGGCGACCATGAAATCGAGCTCGCCGAGCGCGCGCGCCAGGCGTCCGGTGTCCGGTGTCGACGCAGCGGGGTTGCCGGCGACGGTGATCAGCGCGCGGACCTGGCCCGCCCCTTCCGTGAGGATCTCATCGGCCAGGTGAGCGACCGGGAACTCTCCGAAGTGCTCGGGGAAGTCGTGCGTGCGGCTGCGGCGCCGTCCGAACTGGGCGCCGCGGCCCTTGCCCGGCGCGCCGCTCGTGTTCGACCCGCCCGCGGCCGGCGTCGTGAACATCGCGCCGCCCTCGCGGTCGAGATTGCCGGTGAGAACATTGACCACGTCGACGAGCCACGACGCGAGCGTCCCGAACTCCTGCGTACACGTTCCGATCCGTCCGTAGACGACCGCGCGCGGCGCGGCGGCGAGTTCGCGCGCCATGCGCTGGATCTCGTCCGGGGCGATGCCGCAGACCGGCGCGACGGCCTCCGGCGAGAACGCTTCGGCCAGCGACCGGACGGCCTCGACGCCGTCGGTGTGATCTGCGAGAGCGCCGAGGGAGACTAGGTTGTCGGCGAACAACGTGTGCACGATCCCGAAGAGGAGGTGCGCGTCCGTGCCCGGCACGATGAAGTGGTGCTCGTCCGCCGCCTCCGCCGTCTGTGAACGGCGCGGGTCGATCACGACGAGCTTGCCGCCGCTCTTGCGCAGGTCGCGCAGGCGCCCCGGCAGATCCGGCGCGGTGAACAGCGACCCGTTCGACGCGAGCGGATTCGCGCCGAGGATCATCATGTGGTCGGTGCGGTCGACGTCGGGGATCGGGATCGTCAGCCCGCCGCCGAACATGTACGCCGCGGACACCTGCTTCGGCATCTGATCGACGCTCGTCGCGGTGTACAGGTTCGCCGTCCCGAGCGACAGCAGCAGCACCCGGTTGTAGAAGAGCCCGGCCATGTTGTGCACGTTCGGGTTGCCGAGGTACACGGCGACCGCGTCCGCCCCGTGCTCGGCGATGATCGGCCGCAAACGGGCGTCGATCAGCTCGAACGCTTCCTCCCACGACGCTTCGCGGTGACCGCCGTTCTCACGGATGAGCGGCATGCGGATGATGTCGGGGTCGCGTTCGAGATCGACCAGCGCGATCGCTTTCGGGCAGATGTAGCCGTGGCTGAAGACGTCGTTCTTGTCGCCGCGCACCTTGACGAGCTCGCGTCCTTCGAGTGTCAGCTCCAGCCCGCACGTCGCTTCGCACAGGGGGCACGTCCGGATAACGGTGCGCGTCTCGCTCATGACCGCCTCCTCGCCGGAGGAACTCTAGCGCGTGCCTACCGAAGAAGGAGTCGGAGCACCTCGACGCACTTGTCCACGTCGGGCTCCTCGCCGGCGATGATGTCGGCGTAGAGGAACGCCTCGGCCGTCCGCACCAGCGCGTACGCCATGGTGTGCGGGTCCACCGAAAGTGTGATCTCGCCGCGATCGGCCAGCTCGCGCAGCCACTCCTCGTGCAGGTGGATCTGCAGAGCCTGGACCGGGCCGTCCTTGGACGCGACGATCCGCATCGACGTGATCGGGTCCTCGCGTTCCAGGAAACTCCGGTAGGCGGGGAAAGACGCGATGTACCGAAGCCCGCGCCGCTCCGCGTCCAGCACGCGTTCGAATCCGCGGCCGCGCGCCTCCTTCGTGGTGCGCCGGAAGGTCGCCTCGGCCAGCGCCGCGATAACACGGCCGGTCAGCTCCTCCTCGTTCCCGGCCCACCGATACGCGGTCGCACGCGAGACGCCGAGCTCCTCCCCGAGGCCGGCAACGTCGAGCCGCTCGCCTTGGAGGAATCGCTTCCGCGCCAGCGCGAAGAGATCGTCGGGGGTCGGAGCCGGTCGCACCTTCACCTGCATGGCCATGCGCGGGACCTCCCTTGACAGCGTGAGACAATATAGCATATCGTCTCACGTGAGATAAATCCAGGATTTGTCTCAGATGAGACGGAGGGGCACAACGGTGAGACGGAAGATCGTGGTGACGGCGCTGGCTCTGGGGCTCTGCAGCCTCGCCGTCCCCAAGCCCGGCGCCGCAGTGTCCTCCTGCCGCACCCCCGGCC
>JBASRP010000252.1:0-1832 GCA_049273905.1 Actinomycetota bacterium | reverse complement strand
GTACAAGCCAACACGCTGTCGACGCAGATCGACGCGCTCGAGGAATCGATCCACAATCACGCGGGCGGCCCGCTCAACATCAACTCGCCGCCGCAGCTGCGGGAGATCCTCTACGACAAGCTGGGCCTCTCGACGACGCGGCGCACGAAGACGGGAATGTCCACCGACGCGCAAGCGCTCGAGAACCTGCGCGGATTGCACCCGATCGTCGACGACATCCTGAAGTACCGCGAGCTGACGAAGCTCAAGTCGACGTACCTCGACGCGCTGCCGCGGCTCGTCGACCCGGCGACGGGGCGGCTGCACGCGCGGTTCCACCAGACGGGCGCGGCGACGGGGCGCCTCTCCACGTCGGATCCGAACCTCCAGAACATCCCTGTGCGCACGCCGCTCGGCCGGGAGATCCGCCGCGCGTTCATCGCCGGCTTCCCGCAACATTCCCTGCTGGTCGCCGACTATTCGCAGATCGAGCTGCGCGTTCTCGCGCACATCACCGGCGATCAGGGTTTACGCGATGCGTTCGCGCGCGACGACGACATCCACACGGCCACGGCCGCGAAGATCTACGGCTTCCCGATCGACGACGTTCCCCGCGACGTCCGCGACCGCGCGAAGGCGATCAACTTCGGTCTGGCTTACGGCATGAACGCCTACGGCCTGGCGCAGCGGCTCGGGATCACACCCGACGAGGCGCAAGAATTCATCGACGCCTACTTCACCAGCTTCCCGAAGGTGAAGGAGTTCATGGGATCCGTCGTGCGCGAGGCCTACCGCGACGGGTTCACGAGCACCCTCCTCGGCCGCCGCCGGTACATCGAGGAACTGACCCACCGGAACCCGCGTGTCCGGCAGATGGGGGAGCGGCAGGCTCTCAACGCCCCGATCCAGGGGACGGCCGCCGACATGATCAAGCTCGCCATGATCCAGGTGGACGCCGGGCTCCGGGAGGCCGGTCTCGGCGCCCGAATGGTCCTGACCGTCCACGATGAGCTCATCTTCGAGGTGCCCGATACCGAACTCGACGCGACGCGCGAGGCCGTCCGGTCGTTGATGGAGCAGGCGTACCCGATGGACGTCCGCCTGAAGGTGGACGTGGCGATCGGGGCGAACTGGGCAGAAGCGAAAGGCGGTTAGTCCGCCCGGCAGCACTGCCTACTGAGAAGGGCCGATGGCGGCCCGCCGCTCCCCGGCGGCATCATCGGGGACGGACCCGGCGAAGGGTGTGTCGTGAGCGACGTAGCGAAACTTCTCGGGGGTCGAGAGGTGCTGGCGATGGCGCACGCGGACGTCCTGGCCGTACGCGAGCGGAGCCGCAGGCGGCGACTGATCTGGCTGGGCTCGCTGATCGGGATCCCGACCTCGATCCTCTGGTACCGGATCGTCGCCGGGCGTCCGTTCAACGTGTTCGCGGTGCCGCACTTCGGCGGCGATCCGCTGATCTGGGTCCCGGCATTGTTGCTGACGACGCTCCTCGCCGTCGTGTTCCTCGCGCCGATGGCGTCGCAGAAGTCACCGCACGTGCTCTACCGCCCCGAGCAGATCGACGTGTCGTTCGAAGACGTGAAGGGCCTCGGTCCCGTCGTCGACGAGGTGATCCGCTCGCTCAACGTCTTCCTCGGCTACGCGACGTTCCGCGACGAGCTCGGCGGGACGCCGCGGCGCGGCATCCTTTTCGAAGGACCGCCCGGGACGGGCAAGACGCACATGGCGAAGGCGATGGCGCGCCACGCCGGCGTGCCTTTCCTGTTCGTGGCCGGACCTGCGTTCCAGTCGCACTGGTACGGCATGACCGCGAAGAAGCTGCGCTCCTACTTCAAGGCACTCAAGAAGGT
>JBASRP010000247.1:0-13128 GCA_049273905.1 Actinomycetota bacterium | reverse complement strand
GGGCCACCCTGCACGCCACGGAGTCGCTGCTCGTGATCCGGCACGGGTGCCTCGTGGCCTCGAGCCGTCTCGACGTCCTCACCGCAGACCGGTCGCTCAACGGCTGGAGCATGACCAAGAGCGTGACCTCGATGCTCATCGGCCGCGCCGTCACGATGCGCACGTTCAACATCGACAAGCCGATCGCGACGTGGATCCCCGAGGCCGACAGAGCACACGGGAAACTCACCCCACGGCACCTCATGACGATGAGCTCGGGACTTCATCACAACTGGGTGCGCGATCCTCCACTGCTCGGCACCGTGATGCCGGACCAGGTGCGCGACGCGCTGTCGCTCCCCTTCGACTACAAGCCGGGCACGCACTGGGAGTACGCGCAGACGCCCGTGACGCTGTTGCTCCACGCACTCGAGCGCGCCGTCGGCATGGACATCCAGGAGTGGGCGCAGCGGAATCTGTTCGGCCCGATCGGGATCGCCGCCGGCACGTGGAGCTGGGATCGCGACCGCGCTGGTCACACGGAGGGCTGGGCGAACCTCAGCATGCGGCCGGTCGACTGGGCGCGGCTCGGCTACCTGATGCTGCACAAGGGGAACTGGAACGGGAAGCAACTGATCTCGCTCGCCTATCAGAAGCAGTCGACCTCGCGGATCCGCATCAACCAAGCCTACGGGTGGCTCTGGTGGATCAACGGCGCCGACCGCTACCCGCTCCCGAACACCGAGGGGCCCGACGAAGGCCGCAACGGCCCATGGCCGGGCGCGCCGAAGGACGCCTACGCCATGGTCGGCTTCCGGAACCAGCGGATCTGGGTGATCCCGTCGCTCGACATGGTGATCGTGCGCATGGGCGAGCCGGGCGAATTCGAGCTCGACACGCGCAACAGCGTGTGGCAATCGCAGCCGGGCATCATCGACCACGAGATCCCGCGGCGCGTCCTCCAAGCCGTGACCGACGTGAAGGTCTCAGACCCCGGGCCGTATCAGATGAGCGACCCCATCGTCCCGTCGATGGACGAGGGAGTGATCGCAGACACGATGAAGGTCGACGACGTCTTGGCTTCGCTCGGAGTTCCCGGCTACGGCCCGGCGGGCTGCACGCCGCTCGGCTGTTCGTAACGCGATCAGAAGTTCGCCGTCGCGTGGTTCCCGGCGCCGTCGACGACCTCGACGCTGCCGTGCGCACCCCGCTTCACGACCGTGAGACCGTGCGCCGTCGTCGCGTCGTCGAACGTCCAGTGCGCCGCGAGGATGGTTCCCTGTCCCCCGCTCACGCCGGCGGTGAGAACGTCGCCGTCCACGTTCACCGTTGCCGTTAACGGCGGATCGACGTACAGCCGGCCCGCCCACGTGATGGTGTTCCCCGTCCGAACGTCGACGATCGAGGCGACGACGTCGTAGGCGCCGGGCCCGGCGAACGTCGCGCTCACGATCTGACCGCAGCCGCCGCCTGTCGTTGTCCCGTCGAAGCTCCAGGCGATGTCGTGCGGGCACTCGCCGCCCTCGCCGAGCATGTCGAGGGTCGCTCCCGGGACGATGTCCGTGTACGCGGCCTCGGACGTGTAGCCGGTGATCTCCACCGTCGAGGCGACGCTCTCGCGTTTCGTCGGGAACCACTGCACGCCGGCCTCGAGGATCGACGCCGGGTTGTCGAACTGGATCGTCTCGTGGTTCGGGTTCGGCGTGAAGCCGAGCGCCGCCGCGTTGAGCGCGTGCGCGTTCGCGTTGATATCCGCGAGCAAGAGGCTGCTGTTGTAGATGTGATGATCGGACGGGTTGGTGAACGTGAACGGGTACGTCTCGGGCGGGTAGTAGTAGCCGAGCTGATCCTGCGCCATCCCCACGATCCGCACGTCGGCCGCTCCTCCGAACGCCTTCCGGATCGACGTCGACACCTCCGGGAAGGCCTCTCCCGGCTCGCTCGCGTACACGACGTGCCCGATCCGCAGCGCGGTGATCCAGGTCCCGAAAGCTCCGCCGGCGAGGAACGGCGGCGTCAGCGCGCGGTCGATCGTCCACGTGTCGACGCCGGGGACGTTACACGGGCAGCCCGGCGCGGCGTTGCCGTAGTTCAGCGCCGCGAGCAACGGGTTGGTACCCGGCACGAGCACGTACTGCTCGGCCGACGCGAGCGTCGTGTCGGTGATCGGCTTCGCCGACGCCAGCGCCCGCTCGATCTCATTGGTGACGTAGATGCCCAGCCGGTTCGCGGCCGCGAGCCCGTCGGTCTGCACGGTCCCTTCCTGGCGGCCGAGGGTGCCCATCGCGATCACCGACGTACCGCCGAGGTCCGCGTCGAGCAGCGTTCGCTCCACCCCGATGTGATCCGCCGACATGAGGTTGAGCCCGAGCCCGTTAACGACATCCGCGTGCACCGGCACGTTCGCGTACAAGCCGAGCGTGGCCTTCGTCATGGGATCGCGCGCCCACAGCACCGGCGTCTTCCCGTCGACGCGCCAGCCTTGGTAGCCGTCGGTCTGCTCGATGCCGGAGATGATCGTGTCCGACACGTCGGCCTCGGCCGACAGGAGTTCGGCATCGTTCATCTCCGACGGCGTCCCCGCGGCGACGATCGCGGCCACGGTTTGGTCGTGCACGTGCTTCAGGTACGCGGGGTCGGTCGGGCCCCAGATCCCCATGATCGTCGGCGCCGCGTGCGAGTGCGTCGACGAGACGATGATGTCGCCGGGCGCGATGCCGAGAGCCGCCGCGGCGTCCTCGCGCGCGTTGCGGTTCCCCCACGGACCTTCCTGGTTGCCCGAGAAATACCCCTGGATGTCGACGATCGCCAGCGCGACGGTTTTGGTGCCGTTCGAGATCGCCATCGCGCGCACCTCGAGCGGGTCGTGCACGGTCTTGACGGGGTCGCCTTGGCCGAAGCCGCCGAGGTACTGACCCTCGGCCCGGCAGCCTTCGCACGTGGGATCGATGGTGCGGACGGCGAAGCCGACCTTGAAGACGGCGTCCTCGGCGTGCGCCGGAACAAGGCCGGCCGCGATCGCTCCGAGCACCAGGAACCCTGCGAGTTTCCGTCTCATCCGCGCATCCCCCGCCCCCGAAGGTTCGGCGTGGCCCCCGGCGCCTCCTACCGGCCCCGCCGCTTTCTCAGGTGATCCGCAGGTACCGCTCAGCGCGGGTTCAGCCTGAGATGGTGAGATCGGGGCACACCAGGAGGCCGAGATGAACCCGATGCGGTCCGAGACACCGAAGGTGCGTCACTGGAAGCGGTGGATCATCGCCGGCGCGATCGCGATCCCTGCGGCGGTCGTCGGCGGCCCATTCGTGTACATCAACTTCATCGAGGGAGACGCGCCGGCACCGCTCCGACTGATCGACGCGAGCCCGACCACGACGACCACGGGAACGGTCCCGCTCGACGGGGCGTGGGCGATCGCGAGCGGCTCGCGGGTCGGCTACCGCGTGAAGGAGGTTCTGTTCGGTCAGTCCAACACCGCCGCCGGCCGGACGACCGAGATCGAGGGCTCCCTCACGTTCAACGGCACCACACTGAGCGCCGCGACCTTCACGGTCGACATGACGAGCGTGTCCAGCGATCAGTCGCGACGCGACCGCCAGTTCGACGGACGGATCATGGATACCTCGACCTATCCGACGGCGACCTTCAAACTGACGCAGCCGATCACGCTGGCGTCGATCCCCGCGGAAGGCGTGACCGGCACCGCGCGCGCGACCGGCGAGCTGACGCTCCGCGGGACGACGAAGACGGTGACGTTCACGGTGACGGGCCGGCGGACCGGTTCGTCGATCCAAGTGAGCGGAAGCATCCCGATCGTATTCGCCGACTGGAACATCCCGAACCCGAGCTTCGGCGGCGTGGTGACGACGGAGGACAACGGAACGCTCGAGTTCTTGCTGACCTTCGCGCACGCCTGACGGGCGCGCCGGCGGCGCGATCTAGCGGACGAAGATCTTGCCGTCGCGTTCGACGACGGTGCCGCGACCGAGCGGAACGACGCGCGTCAGGGCTTTGAACATCGCCCCGAGGCCGGGGATCTTGTCGAAGACGCCCTGCGGGCCGCGCACCATGCGGCCGGTCTTCACGTCGTACTTCGACCCGTGCCACGGGCACACGAGACAGCCCTCGCGATCGATCGAACCGCCGGCCAGATCCGCGTACAGGTGGCGGCAGCGGCGCGTCACCGCGAAGAGCTCGCCCTGCGCGTTTCCGACGGCCCACTTGCCGGCGCCCGTGACCTCGCCCGGACCCAGATCGGCGCCGGAACCCACTTCGATCTCGCTCATGGCGCAGCACCCTAACAGAGCTTCCGCATCATCTCGAACCTCCGGTAGCATTACGTTCTTCCGGGGAATCCAAAGTTCTTCTGTCGGGGGTCCTGATGGGACGACGTGTACTCGTCATCGACGACGAGCCGGACATCGTCTATATGGTCAAGGTGATCCTTCGTTCAGCGGGGTGCGAAGTCTCCACCGCCGCGGGCGTCAAGGACGGCACCGCCATGATCGACTCCGACGCCCCGGATCTCGTCCTTCTCGATCTCCGTCTAACCGACGGCGACGGGATGGAGGTGCTCGAAGCGATGCGAGCAAGCGGAAAGATCGAATCCATCCCGGTGCTGATCCTCTCAGCGCACGCCACGCCGGCGACCTCCGAGAAGGCGCTGGCTGCGGGCGCGAAGGGCTACATCACGAAACCCTTCATCGCCGGACAGCTCGTCGACGCGGTCAATGCGCAGCTGGATCGGCCACAGGAACGTAGCGCGACGTGACCGCACACTTCACCGTTTCCGCGGAACGGACCGACGAGATGGTCACCATCTCTTGCTCCGGCGAGCTCGACATCGCGACCGCGCCGGACGTCGAACACGCGATCGGTACGGCGGTGGCGCCCGACGCGCCCCGGCTCATCCGGCTCGACTGGTCCGGGCTGACCTTCATGGACAGCACCGGGATCAGGTTGCTCCTGTCGACGGTGCGCCGGTGCAAGGAGGCAGGGTCCGATCTCGTCTGGGACCTGAGCCCTGCGGCGCAGCGCGCGCTCGACGCCGTCGGCATCCACGATGAGATACTCCGGAGCTACGGCGACGCGAACGGCGGCGCCTAGCCTCAGAGAGTCAAGCGCGTCGCGTTCGTCTCGCCGAAGTAGTCGAGGATCCCGCCCGGCTCGATCGTGACCGTGTCCTTCGGCGACACCGTGACGACCCACCTGTCGCCGACCCGTTTCGCGACCACGTAGTCCACATCTCCATTCGTGTGCTTAACGCGCACGACGACCCGCTTCGCGTAACCCTTCAGCGCCCACGGCCGGAACGAGCACGTACGACAGAGCTTCGCGTTGCCATCGTCGCTGATGTAACGGAACGGCGAAGCGTACGTGCGCGGATACCGGATCGGGATCGTGAACGAGAGCGCGGTGTCGGAGCGCGTCACGCTGCCGACGGTGATGCCCGTCCAGCGCGACACGGTGAAGGGGTTGCTCGCAAAGTGATAGCGCTCGTTGCTTCCGCCCTCGCGGATCGTGCCGTCCACGACGAACCGATAGGTGCCGAGCGGTGTCTGCCCGCCCGGAACGACTTTGACCGGGAAAGCGTCGAACGCCTCGAAGTTGGCCGTCCACTTCCATTCCTGGTTCCCGGCGTAGGTGTCGGCCACGCCGGCCGCACCAGATGGCAGCGCCACCATCGTCTGCACCTCGCCACTCTGGTCGGCGAACGGCGTCCACCGGCCGCGGACGAGCCGCTCGACGCGCGCGACGGGGTTGTCAACGGCGTTCGAGCCACCCCGCCAGGAGAAGGTCGCCGCCTGGAAGCGCGTGATGTTCTTCGGCTGCTCGAGCGGTCCCGCGGGGCCGACGTCCGACGGCAGCGACGCCAGCCACGCGTCGTACACCGCGGAGGTCAGCTGGCCGAACGCCTGCATGAACGCTTCCTCGCGCGCATCGTCGACGACGGCGACGGGATCCAGCGGCTCCGCCCCCAGCGCCGGACCGCCCTTCAGCGATCCGGCGAGCCGCACCATCCGCGTCACCATGTAGTCCGCGGTGTGCGGGCCGTACGCCGTCAACGCCTTCCGGTAGTGATCGCGGATCATGTACTCACGGTAGCTCACGACGTAGCCGTTGTAGTCGCCGGCGTGCCCGACACCGACCGGCAGCGCGTACCCGAGAGTCGCGGGCAGCTCCTCCTTCGTGAAGTTGCCCTTGATCTGAGCCGGGTCGGCGGGCTCGGCGTTCGATGCGATCGCGTTGGCCGGATCCTCCCAGCCCTTCGCGTCGTTGTGGACCTCGGCCACCATCCGCGCGTGTTTCTCGTCGGGGACGGTGACCGTCTGTTCCAGGTGTCCGCCGGCCTTACACGCCCAGGTTCCGTCGGCCTTCTTCGTACACGGGTACTCATAGCCGTCGAAGATGTCGTGCTGGGTCCTGTTGGCGCGGCTTTCGAAGTTGAGGATCAGATCCATCTGCGCCTCACACGCGCACGAGGCGAAGAGCACCTCGCCGAGCCGGAACGCTTGCAGATGAAGACGAAGGTTCTCCTCAACAGCCCCGAACGACGGCGCGTCGTAGTGCTCCGGGAGCGGCAAACCCATCGCCTTCAGTTGCTCCCACACCATCGCGCTCTGATCCGTATCGCCTGCCCGCTCGCAGTCGGGCAGCCCGAGGATCGGGGCGCCCGGGTTCCCCTCGATGGTCGTCTCGGTGCGGCAGTTCGACACGCTCGGATACGGGTGCGACACGGGGCCCGGCACCCACGCGTTGCCGGCCTTCACCGGGAAGTCGGTGGTGAACGGAACGATCGCCTTCCCTTGCCCGATCGCTTTGTACGCCGTCTCGATCGCGTTCGCGAGGTAGCGCGCGCCGCGTTCCGTCTGCGCGTGGCCGACGTGCGCCCACGCGCGGATCACGCCGTCGGGAAGGACATCGTTGTTGTCGCGGAAGTACGGGCCCTCCGCGCTCCCCACGTCGCCCTGCTGCCAAACCAGCTTCGATCCGAGCTCGCGCTCGATGATCCGTTGCGCCGGCGCGAGGTAGTCCGCGGTGATGAGGTCGTAGGCATCGTTCGACTCGGGGTGCTGCCCGTGGTTGACCAACACGGCGATCGGCTTGCCGCTCGGCACCTCGTCGAAACGCACGACGGTCATCCCGAAGTCGGCGTGCGAGTCCGGATAGCCCGCCGGCGTCCCGTCGTCGCCGATCGTCGCGCCTGCGATGTTGCCCTTGTAGATCCGGTGGTCGATCTTCGTCGCGCCCATGCGCGCCGGGCGCAGATTCGCCGCCGCCCGCTCGATCGCGAGCGCCATCTGCCGCGCCTCGTACTCGAACGTGCGCAGGTCGATCAGGTCTTGGAAAAGCCACACGCCCCACGACGGAGAGAAGTAGAACGGCGACGAGTGGTTGTGCGTCGCCATCTGCATGATGTCGGAGTAGTGGATGCCCGACGTGCCGGCGGCGTCGAGGATCTGCGCGGCCCGGCGCGACAGCGCGTCGGCCGCAAGGTAGTTATCGAGCTTCACGAACGCTGCACGGTCCCCGTTCGACCCCTCGACCACGATCGCGCGGATGGACAGCCGCGAGTGCACCCCGTAGGAGATGCGCTGGGTCCACGACTGGTTGAACGGGTCGACCTCGCCGCCGTCGACGACGTGGACGAGGTTCGGGTCCTTCTCCGCGTACTGGCCCGACCCCGAGCCGACGTGCCAGGTCGCGTCGGCCTCGCCGTAGCCGACGCGCACCTTCGAGGGCGCGGCCGGCCGCGCGATGCCGGGCACGGCTGCCACCAGCATCAGGACGGCCAGGATCCAGCGTCTCATTCGTCCCTTTCCCCCGAGAGAAGCGGCTACCTCGGAGGATTGTTTTCGACGCCGGGCCGCCCCGACCCTCCGCCTGGGCGGGCCCTTTCTAGGGGCCCGTGCTTGGGATGGGTGACGGGACTGCAGGCCCCGCGGTCACCGAGGCCGGGCACTGGAGGGGCGTCAGCGTCTTCTGCGCTTCCGTCGCTCCGGTATTCGGGTCGTAGGTCTCGCCTCGGAACTCCACGAAGCTGATCGCCTTCGGATACACGTTGAGGATGGCCGGCTTCGCTTGCTCGATCGCGCGATTGTCGGCGGTTCCCGCCGTGTTGGTGATCGGGCGTCCGAACTGATCGAACAGGAGAACGCCCGTCAGCAGCTTTCCGTCCGCCGAGTACGGACAGACATTGGCGATCGCCGTTCCGTCCGCGTGATGAAGGGCGCCGGCATCGGGGTCGGCTGCGTCGTCCGTGACCGCGTACGCATAGGAGCCGTAACCGAGGTCGCTCGCCACCGTGAAACCGGCCGCGAGCACGACGACCGTTGCCGCCAATGAGAGCAAGGCCGCGCGCTTGTCTCGGCTCCCCACCCGTCCGACCTTCATCGACACCGCGATCGCGGCTGCGGTCAGGACGACACCCCACGCATACGAGCCGAGGATCCGTGGGATCGGGATGCTCTCCCGGATACTGAGGCCTTCGTTGCGCGTGGCGATGACGCCGAGTGTCAGAACGCCGAGATACCCACGCAGCACCCACCAGCCCGGCCCGAACTCGCGCGTGAACGCGCGCAGCGCTCGGAGGTGAGGCGAGTCGAGCGCGGCGGCCGCCGCGCGCAGCGGGCGAACCCGAGAGAGCCGCTGGACCATTCGGGCAACCGCATCCTCTTTCGGCTCCGGCAACCCTGCGGATGCGCGCAGCTCCTCCGCATACGCGGGAGCCGGCCCGAGACGCTGCTCGAGCGTCCCGTCGTTTTCCTCGGCGACCTCGAGGAGGTGTTCTTCCAGGTCTTCGAGCAGCTCGTCACGATCCTCGGCCCGCAGATAGCCGAGATGGGCCCGGACCGCTTCGACGTACCGGCGAACATCTTCTCCTATGACCGTCGTGCTCATGCCGCCGCCTCCTTCGCCTTTAGCAGCGCATCCATCGCCTCCGTGAACGCATCCCACTGCTTCGTCGCTTGGGAGAGGAAGTCGCGACCCGACTTGTTCAAGCCGTAGTACTTGCGGTGCGGTCCTTCCTCCGAGGGCACGACGTAGGACGTCAGATGCCCCTGCTGGAAAAGGCGCCGCAACGTCCCGTAGACGGACGCGTCGCCGACCTCATCCAACCCCGCCGTCCGCAGCCTCCGGACCACGTCGTAGCCGTAACCGTCCTCCTCCGCGAGCACGGCGAGGACGGCAAGATCGAGGATCCCCTTCAGCAACTGCGTCGTGTCCACGGCCTCACCCCCGCTGTTGCGCTTGGCGCTCTACTCTGTATACCACAGTACCGGGGTTATCCGAAAGGGCGACCGCGCAGAACGGGAAAAATGAGTGTCGCGAGCCCGCGTTAGAGTGACCCCCTCATGCTCGATCGCTTCTCGGCGCCCGTTCGCGACTGGTTCCAGGCCACCTTCGGCGAACCCACGCCACCCCAGCGCGAGGGATGGCCGGCGATCGAGTCCGGTTCCGACACCCTGATCTGCGCCCCAACCGGATCCGGAAAGACGCTCTCCGCTTTTCTGTGGTCGATCGACGAGCTCGTCCGCCGCGCGTCCTACGGCGACCTCCCCGACGAGACCGCGGTGATCTACGTCTCTCCACTCAAAGCGCTCGGCAACGACATCCAGAAGAACCTCGAGGAGCCACTCCGGCAGATCCGCGAACGCGCGGCCGCCGAAGGACTCGAGCTGCCCGAGATCCGCGTTGCGGTGCGCACAGGCGACACGCCCGCGTCCCAGCGCGAGTCGATGAAGAAGCGCCCGCCGCACATCCTCATCACCACGCCGGAGTCGCTCTACATCCTTTTGACTGCCGACAGCAGCCGCCGTTTCCTCGCGACCGCGAAAGCGGTCATCGTCGACGAGATCCACGCGATCGCGCAGGACAAGCGCGGCGCGCACCTCGCTCTGACGCTGGAAAGACTCGACCGTGCCGCCGGACGCCGGCTGCAACGCATCGGTCTGTCCGCGACGCAGAAGCCGATCGATCTCGTCGCCCGGCTCCTTATCGGCGCCGGCCGCGACCGCGTGGACGGTTCCCCCGACTGCCGGATCGTCGACGTCGGTCACCAGCGGAACTGGGACTTGTCTGTGTGGGTGCCGGACCAGCCGCTCGGCCCCATCGCGAGCCACGAGATGCGCGGCGAGATCCTCGACCACATCGCCAAGATGTCGACCGAGCACCGCACGACCCTCGTCTTCGTCAACACGCGCCGCCTCGTCGAGCGCGTCTCCCACCAACTCACGGAACGGCTCGGAGAAGGCCGCGTCGCTGCGCACCACGGCAGCCTCTCGCGCGCGATCCGCCTCAAGGCCGAACAAGGATTGAAGTCCGGCGAGGTGCCGGTCGTCGTCGCCACCGCGTCGCTCGAGCTCGGCATCGACATCGGGCACGTCGACCTCGTGTGTCACATCGGCTCGCCGCGCGCGATCGCCACGATGCTGCAGCGCGTCGGCCGCTCCGGTCACGGCGTACTCGGCACTCCGAAGGGCGTCCTCTTCCCGCTGACGCGCGACGAGCTCTTGCAGTGCGCCGCCTGCGTACACGCTGCGCGCTCCGGCGAGCTCGACCTCTTGAAGCTTCCGTCGAAGCCGCTCGACATCCTCGCGCAGCAGATCGTCGCCGAGTCGGCGGCCGGCGATCTTCCCGAGGAAGAAGCTTGGGAGCTCGCGCGCCGCGCTTACGTCTACAGCGACCTAACACGCGACGAATTCGAAGACGTCGTCGCGATGCTCTCCGACGGCGTCGCGACCTCGCGCGGGCGCCGCAGCGCCTGGCTGCATCGCGATCGGGTCAACGGCGTCGTGAAGGGCCGCCGCGGCGCGAAGCTCGTCGCGGTCACCTCCGGCGGCGCGATCCCAGACGTCGCCGACTACGACGTCGTCGAGGACCCGACCGAAACCTTCGTTGGCACCGTGAACGAAGACTTCGCGATCGAGAGCATGGCCGGCGACATCTTCCTGCTCGGCAACACCTCCTGGAAGATCCGCCGCGTCGAATCGGGACGCGTCCGCGTCGAAGACGCCGCCGGCCAGCCGCCGACAATCCCCTTCTGGACCGGCGAGGCGCCGCCGCGCTCGCAGGAGCTGTCGGCGTCGGTCGCCGACTTGCGACAGCGTGTCGCCGACGGCCTCACGGATCGCGAGGAGCTCATCGCCTGGCTGCTTATGTCGTGCGGCGTCGATCGCTCGGGCGCCGAGCAGATCGCCGACTACGTCACCGAAACCGTCGCCGTTCTCGGCACCGTCCCGACGCAGCGCCGCATCGTCGCCGAACGCTTCTTCGACGAGGGCGGCGGGATGCAGCTCGTCGTCCACGCGCCGTTCGGCGCCGCGATCAACCGCGCCTGGGGCCTAGCCCTGCGCAAACGCTTCTGCGTGACGTTCGACTTCGAACTCCAGGCCGCCGCGACCGACGACGGCATCGTGCTGTCTCTCGGCGAGCAGCACTCGTTCCCGCTCGACAGCGTGTTCAACTTCGTGAAGACGCCGACGCTGCACGAGACGCTACAACAAGCCGTCATCCAGCATCCCGTCTTCGGAACGCGCTTCCGGTGGAACGCCTCTCGCGCGCTGGCGCTGCTGCGTAGCGAAGGCGGGCGCCGCGTGCCGGCGCCGATCCAGCGCATGCGGGCCGAGGATCTGATCGCCGCCGTCTTCCCCGAGCAGGTCGGCTGTCAGGACAACCACGGCGGCGGCAACATCGAGCCGCCCGATCACCCTCTCGTCAACGAAACGATCCGCAATTGCTTGACCGAGTGGATGGACATGGACGGCCTGCGCGCGATCATCACGGAGCTCGAGGGTGGGACGCTCGAGACCGTCGCCGTCGAGACGCCCGAGCCGTCGCAGATGTCGCACGAGATCCTCAACGCGAACCCGTACGCGTTCCTCGACGACGCGCCACTCGAAGAACGCCGGGCGCGCGCCGTCGCATTGCGCCGCGTCGATCCCGACCTGGCACGCGACGTAGGAGCTTTGGACCCGGCCGCGATCGACGAGGTCCGCGCCCAAGCCGCGCCCGACGTCCGCGACGCCGACGAGCTCCACGATCACCTGCTCTCCATCGTGCTGCTGCCCGTCGCCGACGCCGAGGAGTGGGAAGACCTCGTTGCCGAGCTCAGCGCCGGTCGACGCGTCACGACGGCCGTCTGGACCGACGCCACCGGCGCTCCGCACAGCGCCTACGTCGCCGCCGAGCGCCAAGACGTCACCGCGATCATCCAGCCCGGCGCGACGTTCGACCCACCGCTCACCGTTCCGCCTGCGCACACCACGGCCGACCCGCCGACGCGTGAACTGGCGATCCGCTCGATGATCCAGGGCTGGGTCGCGACGCTGGGGCCGACGACCACCGACGCTCTCGCCGAGCGCCTCGGGCTGTCGCTCACCGACCTCAAGGTCGCGATGGCCGGGCTCGAGTCGATCGGCGTCGTGCTGCGCGGCCGGTTCACGCCGGGCGGCGACGTGGAAGAGTGGTGCGACCGTCGCCTCCTCGCGCGCATCCATCGCATGACCCTCAAGACGCTGCGCGCAGAGATCCAGCCGGTCTCGGGCGCCGAGTTCATGCGCTACCTGTTGCGCTGGCAACACATCCACCCCGGAACGCAGCTCCACGGGCGCGACGGCCTGCTGCAAGTGATCGGCCAGCTCGAGGGGTACGAGCTCGCCGCGCCCGCGTGGGAGTCACGCGTCCTGCCGGCGCGCATCGATGGGTACAACCCGAACGATCTCGAATACCTCTGCCTGTCGGGGACGGTCGCCTGGGGACGGCTCACGCCGGACGAAGACGCAGAGGGTTCCACCGAGGAAGGGAACGGCAAGCGCCGCCCGGGCCCCACCCGCGCGACGCCGATCACCTTCCTCTTGCGTGAGGACACGCCGCTGATCGCGACGCCCCGCGATGTCGAGAACGCACGACTCTCGGTTCCGGCGCGCGACGTCGCCGGGTTCCTAGCCGAGCGGGGGGCCTCGTTCCTCGGCGAGATCGCCGACGGAACGAATCGCATGCCGTACCAGGTGGAGGAAGCGCTGTGGGAGCTCGTCTCCGCCGGTCTGGTCACCGGCGATGGCGTCGCCGGCCTCCGCCGCCTCTTGCGCATCCACCCGCGCCCGCTGCACGCGGTGCCGACGTTCCGGCCGCGCTGGCGCGGCCTCGCCG
>JBASRP010000242.1:0-11660 GCA_049273905.1 Actinomycetota bacterium | reverse complement strand
CAACCGGACGTCGCCGTCCGGGCGATCGCCGAGCTGATGCGGCGCGACCCGGATCTTGCGGGGACGGTGACGCTCGTCATCCTCGGAGGACCGTCGGGGCGCGGCGGCGTGCAGCCGGAGTCGCTCGCGAAACTCGCCGCCGATCTAGGGGTGGCCGGCGCGCTCCGGCTCGAGGGGGCGATCCCACACGACGACCTGCCGCGGTATTACCGCGCTGCCGACGCCGTTCTGATCCCGTCGCGCAGCGAATCGTTCGGGCTCGTCGCGATCGAGGCATCCGCGTGCGGGGCCCCGGTGGTGGCGTCCGACGTGGGCGGTTTGGGCGTCACCGTCCGCGATGGTGTCACGGGGCTGCTGGTCCCGAGCTTCGAGCCGGTCGCGTACGCGGACGCGCTGTCGCGCGTTCTGTCCGACCCGTCCTTGGCGGCCGCCATGGGCAGCGCCGGATCGCACTTCGCACGCCGGTTCGACTGGCGGCGGGCGTCGATCGACCTCATGGCCGTGTACGAGGAGCTCGTCCAGCCCGCGTAAGCGCCCGCCCCCTTCGGGGGTTCCTGCTCGTACAATGGCCACGATGATCAAAGGCCGTCGCGTCACCCTCCGCCGGGTCGAACCCGCCGACTACCCGCACATCCAGCGATGGCAGAACGATCCCGCCGTCTTCCGTTGGATGGATTACGTCCGGCCGTTCTCCGCGCAGGACATCAAGGAGTCGGAAGAGCGCGCGACGGTCGAGGGACATCCGTTCATCATCGAAGCCGACGGGAAGCCGCTCGGACGCATCGGGCTCAACAACTTCCGCCCGCGTGACCATCTCGCGTCCCTGTACATCTTCGTCGGCGCTCGCGACGCGTGGGGGCAGGGGTTCGGGCACGACGCGCTGATGGCGCTTCTTGCCTACGCGTTCGACGCGTGCGGGCTTCGGATGGTCGAGCTCTGGACGCTCGCCGACAACGAGCGCGCACTGCGGCTCTACAAGTCGTGCGGCTTCGTCGAAGACGGACGCCTGCGCGCGCGGTCCTGGATCGAGGGCGAATACATCGACCATCTCGTCATGAGCATCACCGCGGAGGAGTTCGGGCGGGTCCGCTCCGATTACGGCATCTGACGTCCGTGACCGCGGTCACGGAGATCATCGCGTCCTATCTCACCGATCGTGACATCCGCAATGAACGCGTTTCGGGCAACGATTGGGCGCTGCAGTTGCGCGGCGAGAAGAAGTTCTCGATCACTGTTCTCCTCGCCGTGCGCGAGCGCACGCTGCAGATCGAATCGTTCTTCATCCGTCGCGCCGCAGAGAATCACGCGGACTTCTATCGGATGTTGCTGCGCGCGAACATGCGCGTGTACGGCGTGCGTTTCGCGATCGACGACGCCGGCGACGTGTTCCTCGTCGCACGCGTCGCGCTCGACGCGGTGAACGACGACGAGCTCGATCGTTTGCTCGGCGCGATCCTGACGACGTCCGACGAGATGTTCATGCCGGCGATCGAAGTGGGATTCGCGTCATATCTCGAGCGCGACATGGCGTGGAGAGCGGCGCAAAAATTTGCAGAACCGACCGTTCGAGAATGACCAGGGTTTTTCCCTGTTTTTTCGCGACGACCAGGCCTTTTCCCACCCTTGACCGGCTTATCGTGCGTGGTATCTTTCGCGTGTCCCGAGCGGCCCGGAGCGGGCCGAGTCAGGGAACCGACTGGGGTACCGGCGGGCGGGCTGGCCGTAAGGAGCCCAACCGAGTGGGGGTGCACTATCGGGTTGGTGGGATAGGCCGTCTCGCTGATTCGGTGGGTAAACTACCAGTAGGGTAAGCGACCCAAAGTCGAACGTCTGTGGGGACTACCACAAGGAAACCGAGACGGTTCGCGGGAAGGTCGCTCGGGACACTTAGAGCCCGAGAAGTCTGAGGGCCGGATCGTGCGGATGCCGCAAGGTGTTCGCCGGACCAGCCGGTAAGATCTCTCGGGCTCTATGTACTTTTCTTGACCATTCGAACGACTCACTCGTCCTTTTCCTTGTCTCGCTCGCCCCTCCCGGGCGCTCCTGTCCCCTGCGACAGGCTGGCCAGATGTGTAGGTCCTTGATGCATTTGGCCCCCGAGGACTACAGAGAATAGTCCTCCTAGGGCATACCCCTCGACAGCCCCCGCCACGACAATCCCGCTTACGCCGGGCAAGCGTCCCGGCACGGTCGCACAAGATTGCCATCGAGCCCACGGAGGGTGTCCTGATGAGGAAGATGGTCGGCTTCATCTCCGTTGTCGTGCTCGCTCTCGTCCTGGTGGCGAGCCCCGGTTACGCCATCGCCGGCGTGACGGGCCAAGCGAACTCCGACAACACGATCCTGAAGGTGCAGGTCGGCAACACGGTCGTGAAACTCGGTACCGACCTCGCCGACAGTTTCAACACGTCCATCCTCAAGTCGACGGGCCAGTTCATCACCGGCACGATCGGCGCTGCGACGCTTTCCGGCGGTGCCTCGCGCACGGCCACGAACGCATCCCAGAGCGGCTCGAAGAACATCGGGACCGGCACGAAGAGCGTCGCCGGCCTCGCCAACCTGACGATCTCGAGCGGCAAGATCGCCAACGCCATCTCGGCGACCAAGGTCTCCTCGGCGGTCGACTTCGCGCTGGCGAACATCAACGCGCTCGCCGGCTTCACGAACATCGGCACCACGAACTCCTCGACCGACTCGGTCGTCGGCAAGAGCTCCTCGGTCGTGTCGCGTGACGTCAGCATCGGCGACGTCGACGTGCTCGACCTCGGCACTCTTCTCGACCAGCTCGGCGTCAACCCGCTCGCGATGGCCTGCGCGGCGATCGAGGACGTGGGCGCAACACTCGGCGTCGACACCTCGGCGGCGTGCGCGACCCTCAGCTCGGTGACCAGCGCCATCGGCGTCGGCTCCGGCGAGATCGACGCGCTCGAGACGGTGACGGGCACGCTCAGCACCGCGTTGAACCTGCTCTGCACGCCAGTTGAGCTCGTGACGCCCGGCTACTGCGACTCGGCACAGACGCAGATCGCCAGCGTTCTGTCGACGATAGACAGCTTCCAGGCGGACCCGGCCACCGCGTGCTCCGCGTTCGACGACGCGATCGCCACGATCACCGGCGCGGCCGACACGGTCGTGACCACACTGAACGGCCTAAGCGGTGGTGCTCTGGGCGACCTCACGGCGCTCATCGCGCCGGTGACGAGTCAGTTGGATGCCGTCGATACGGCCTTGGCGACCGTGAACAGCACCTGCAGCACGCTGCTCGGGATCGTCGAGGGTCTGCTCGACACGCCGCTGCTCTCGCTCGACCTCGTGAGCGTCGGCATGGACCTCGTGGCCGACACGAGCCCGACTTCCGCGGTCAACGCGGCGATCGGCGCACTGAAGGTCGGCAACCTGACGGTCGTGGACGCGAACGACCTGATCGCTCTCGGCTCGCAGCTGAACGCCGCGATCGACACGGTCGAGTCCACCCTCGGCGGCGTGCTGAGCGCCACGGGTCTGGACCTCCCGATGCCCGTTCTGGACCTGCTGAAGGTCACCAAGAGCGCGGGCAAGAGCAACGGGCTGTACTTCGCCAAGGGCGCGCTGTCGGTGGCGCACATCGGCCTGCCGTCCGCGGTCGTGGACCTGCCCGCGACGCTTCCGCTCGACGTTCTCGGTGGTCTCGGTGGATTCGCCCCGCTCGCCGTCCAGGCGGCTGCGGTGACCACTCCGGCCGTCGCGGTCGACGCGGGTGTGTTCAGCGGTGAGGCGACCTACGCCGCGGCTCCGGGCGCGAACCCGGGCGGCGACCAGCTCCCGAACACGGGTGTCGCGGACTCCGGCCTCGCGTTCATCGGGATGCTGACGCTGATCGGCGCCGGCTTCCTCCGCCGCGTCGCGAAGGTGTTCTAAGTCCTCTGCAGACAGAAGAGCCCGCCCGCCGAAGGGCGGGCTCTTCGCTTGTTAGGATTCTTTTCGTGACCCGCGTGCGCGGGAGGTGAGCCCGGTGGCGACCTACGATCCGCGGACCGCCCTCGCCGTCGTCGACCTCCAGAACGACTTCGCCGACCCCGCCGGAAGCCTCTACGTGCTCGACGGTCAGAACGTCGTCCCGTTCGCGAACGGCGAGATCCGCGCCGCGTTGGACGCCGGCGCAGCCGTGATCTACTCGCAAGACTGGCACCCACCCGACACGCCGCACTTCGAGAAGGACGGCGGTGTCTGGCCGGTGCACTGCGTGCGCGATACGTGGGGCGCGGCGTTCCACCCGGACCTCTACGTCGACGAGGAGGCGCCGGTCGTGCGAAAGGGGACCGGCGGGGAAGATGGGTACTCGGCCTTCACCGTTGTCGATCCGACGACGGGAGACCGGTCTCCGACCGAGCTCGAGACCTTGCTGCGCGAGAGCGGGGTCGAGCGGCTGGTGATCGTCGGCCTCGCGACCGACTACTGCGTGAAGGCGACGGCGCTCGACGGCATGGAGAAGGGCTACGCCACGGTCGTGCTGCGCGAGGGGATCCGCTCCGTCGACCTCGAGCCGGGCGACGGTGCCGCCGCGGTGGCTGCGATGGTCGCCGCCGGTGTGACCGTCGAATAGCCATGTTGCGGAGCCTGATCCTCGCGATCACGAATCGGCGCTGGGTTCGCAGGATCGCAACCGGGCGGGCGGGGAGATCGGTCGTTCGCCGGTTCGTCGCCGGCGAGGACATCGAGGACGCGCTGAAAGTCGTGAAGACGCTGAACGAACGCGGCCTCGTGGCGTCGCTCGACTACCTCGGCGAGAACGTGCGCGACGTGTCGGCGGCGAACGCCGCCGCCGACACGTACCGAGCCGTGATCGAGCGCGTCGAGGCTGCGGGTCTCGAGGCCAACCTGTCGATGAAGCTCACGCAGATGGGGCTCGACCTCGACCCCGAGGTCGCGATCGGCAACGCGGCGATCGTCGCCGCCCGCGCCGTCGAGGCGAAGAGCTCGGTGACGCTGGACATGGAGGACCACCACTACACGGAGACGACGGTCGAGACGGCGCTCAGGCTGGCCGACCGGTACCCCGGACACGTCGGCGTCGCCGTACAGGCCTACCTGTACCGGACCGAGGCCGATCTCGACCGCTTGATCGCCGGCCGCGTCGCCGTGCGGCTATGCAAAGGCGCGTACCGCGAGCCGCACAAGATCGCGTACACGAACAAGGCCGACGTCGACCGCGCGTTCGCGCACCTGCTCGTGAAGCTGCTCGGGTCCGAGGCCTACCCGATGATCGCCACGCACGACGAACGGCTGGTGCGCCACGCCGTCGAGCAGATCGCCGCGATCGGGCGCGACCGCTCCACGTTCGAGTTCCAGATGCTTTACGGTGTCCGCCGCGATCTGCAAGAGCAGCTCGCGCGCGACGGATACCGCGTGCGGGTCTACGTCCCGTTCGGCACCGAGTGGTACCCGTATTTCATGCGCCGCATCGCGGAGCGCCCCGCGAACCTGCGCTTCTTCTTGCGGCAGCTCGTCAGCCGCTAGCGCTTCGGTTTGCGCGCTTTCCAGACGCACGTTCCGGGGATCATGTGCGTCCGCTCCCAGCGGTACTGCGGCCAGTCCCAGTGCGTGCCGCCCTTCGACGTCTGCGGCTCGATCAGGTCCTCGAGAACGAGGCCCGCACGAACGAACGCGCGCACCCAGTCGCCGTAGGTCCGTTTGTATTCGTACGTGGGGTCGTTGCCGCCCTCGACGAACGGTTCGCGGTCGAAGTAGTTGCGGACGAACCCGACGACCGGTGCAGAGCCACCCCACGTCATGCAGTCGAGGATCGGCGACGCCCACGAGAAGGCGCAGAAGCCGCCGGGCTTCAGAACGCGCCGCACTTCCGGCAAGAGCTTGTCGAGGTCGATGAAGCCGAGCGCGAAATCGCTCGTTACGATATCGAACGATCCGGAGCGGAAGCGGCTCAGATCCTCCGCGTTCCCGCGGTACAGCTTGTACTCGACGGCGGCCTTTCGGATGTTCGCGCGCGCGTGTCTTATCTGCTCGTCCGAAAGATCGACCCCGGTGACCGTCGCGCCGCGCTTCGCGAGCTCGATCCCGAACTGTGCGGCGCCGCAGCCGACCTCGAGGACCTTCTTCCCGCGCACGTCGCCAAGGATCTTCAGCTCGTCTTCCGGATGGCGGTTCGGGCCCCAGCTGAGGTCGCGATACGCCTCCGCCCCGCCGATCGCCTTCTGGTACGACTTCGCGCGGTAGTTCCAGCCCTTGCGGTTTATCGCCAATCTGTCCATGCGCGGCACGATAGCGGAAAGGTAGGCACGCCTCGCGGGCTCCGGTACCATCGATCGGGATGGACGGGAAGCTCGCGATCCTCGGTGGCGGCCGCATGGGCGAAGCGCTCATGGGCGGGCTGCTGCGTTCGGGCTGGCGCCGCGCGGACGAGGTTGTTGTCACGGTGCGCCGCGAAGAACGCGGCTCGACGCTGACTGAGCGCCACGGCGTCATCACGACGATGGACAATCAGGCTGCGATCCGCGAGTCCGCCATCGCGATCATCGCGGTCAAGCCGCAGGACATGGAGGCGTTGCTCGAGCAGATCGCGCCGGTCGTGCGTCCGGAGAACCTCCTGATCTCCGTGGCAGCCGGCATCCCGACGGCGTTCATCGAGAAGCGCATCCCGGTCGAGGTTCCCGTCGTGCGCGTGATGTCGAACGTGCCGGTCCTCGTCGACGAGGCGATGAGCGTGGTGTCGGCCGGCAGCCACGCGACCGAGAAGCATCTCGCCGTCGCCGAGGAGATCCTGTCGCACGTCGGGCGCGTCGTGCGTCTCGCCGAGAAGCACCTCGACGCCGTTACGGCGACGAGCGGGTCCGGCCCCGCGTACTTCGCGCTGCTCGCCGAGGCGATGATCGACGCGTGCATCCTGCTGGGGCTGTCGCGCGACGTGGCGACCGAGCTGATCGTGCAGACCATGTTCGGCTCGGCCAAGATCCTGCGCGAGACCAAGATGCATCCCGTCGAGCTGCGCGAGCTGGTCACGTCGCCCGGCGGAACCACGATTTCGGCGATCCGCGAGCTCGAGAACGCCGGCGTCCGCGCCGCGTTCCTCAACGCGATCAAGGCGGCCGCCGACCGCGCGCGCGAGCTCGCCGGCGGAACCGAAGACTAGAGATCCGGGAGCCCCCTGTGCGGGCGCGGTAGCCTTTTCCCGATGCGGCGCTTCGCTTTCACCACGAAGGACGGCCGGGCCGGTCTCGTGCGTCCGGCGCGGCCGGGCGATGCGAAGGGATGCCTCGCTGTCGTGTGGGAGGCGACCAACGAGCGTCCCCGCACATTGATGACGTCACCCGATGAGTTCTGGTCGGTCCGGCAGTGGCGCAAGAACCGGCGCGACTGGGACGAAGACGGCGTGTGGCTGGTAGCCGAGGTCGATGGCCGGATCGTCGCGAGCCTCGGCTGTGAGCGCGGGCGCCGCCCGCGCGAACGTCACCTCTGCGAGTTCGGTATCACGGTGAGCCGCGCGTCTCGCGGGGTCGGTGTCGGCCGGGCAACGCTCGAGGCGCTCGAGGTCTGGGCCCGCGAGGTCGGTGTCGAGAAGATCATGCTGCGGGTGTTCGACACCAACGCCCGGGCCCGGAACCTGTACGAGATGATGGGGTACGTCTCCGAGGGCGTCGAGCGGCGCGCGGTGCGGTTCCCGGACGAGTACATCGACGCGGTCCGGATGGCGAAGTTCCTCGACGAGCGTCCGGCGGAAGCGCAGCAGTCGAGCGAGCGTCGGTCCGACCCGGCCGGCTAGGGCGCGAGGCTTCGGAGCACGCAGAACTCGTTGCCTTCGGGGTCGGCCATCACGACCCAGTGCACGTCGCCCTGACCGATGTCGATCCGTTTGGCGCCGAGTGCCTCGAGGCGCGCGACCTCCTCCTCTTGCGTCGCGTCGATCGGGTTCACGTCGATATGGATGCGGTTCTTGATCGTCTTCGACTCCGGAACACGCGCGAACACGATCGACGGCGGCACGGGCCCTGCACGGAGTGGTCCGGCCTCCAGCTTGCCGGCCCCGATCTCGATGAGGTCGCCGTCCATGTCGGTTATCTCGTAGCCGAGGACGGCGCACCAGAACTCCGCGACGCGCTTCGTGTCGTGACAGTCGATGGCGAGTTCCGAGAAGCGGCTGGTCATACCGGACATCCTACTGAGGCGGCCTGACGGCGTTCCCAGCCCGCGGATACGATGAGCGGGTCGGGCGAGCAGTGAGAACGGAGGCCGAGATGGTCGAGGAATACCCGGACATCCTTGCGGGCGGCGAGTGGATGACCGGCCACTCGGGCGAGTTGTTCGAAGACCGGAACCCCGCCGACTCCGACGACCTGATCGCCACGTTCGCGGCCGGCGACGCCGTCGACATCGACGAAGCGGTCCAGGCCGCGAAAGCCGCGTACCCGGCCTGGATGGAGACGCCGGCCCCGAAGCGCGCCGACTACGTCTACCGCGTGGGCATCCTGCTCGAGCAGCGCAAGGAAGAGCTCGCGCAAATGATGTCGCGCGAGATGGGCAAGACGCTGCGCGAGAGCCGCGCGGACGTCCAGGAGGGCATCGACTTCGCCGTCTACATGGCAGGCGAGGGCCGCCGCATGTTCGGTGTCACGACGCAATCGGAGCTCCCCAACAAGTTCTCGATGACCGTCCGCCACCCCATCGGCGTCGCCGGGCTTATCACGCCGTGGAACTTCCCGATCGCGATCCCGACGTGGAAGCTCTTCCCCGCGCTGATCGCCGGGAACACCGTCGTCTTCAAACCGGCCGAGGACACGCCGCTGCTCGCGCTGAAGCTCGTGCAGATGTTCGAGGAGGTTGGGCTGCCGGCCGGCGTTCTGAACTTCGTGACGGGCCTCGGCGGGGAAGCCGGCGTCGCGCTGGTCGATCACAAGACGGTGCGGTGCGTTTCGTTCACCGGGTCGCTCGAGGTCGGCCGCCAGATCAACGCAAAGTGCGGGCAGATGATGAAGCGCTGCTCTCTCGAGCTCGGATCCAAGAACATCCTCATCGTGATGCCCGACGCGGATCTCGACCTCGCCGTCGAGGCCGGCGCGTGGGGCGCGTTCGCGACGAGCGGCCAGCGCTGCACTGCGACGTCGCGCATGGCGGTGCACGGGTCGGTGCTCGAGGAGTTCTCCGAGCGCCTCGTGAACAAGGTGCAGAGCTACAAGGTCGGGCCGGGTACCGACCCGTCTGTTGACCTCGCGGCCGTCATCAACGAGAAACAGAAGGAGCGCGTCCTCGAGTACATCGGGATCGGCCAGTCGGAGGGCGCGAAG
Source organism: Actinomycetota bacterium (assembly GCA_049273905.1). GTDB lineage: Bacteria > Actinomycetota > AC-67 > AC-67 > AC-67 > JBASRP01. Next base: position 2,385 of record JBASRP010000242.1, on the reverse strand, counting down.
CTCCTGACCGGCGGTCACGCGCTCGACGACGCGGAGCACGCGAAAGGGAACTTCGTCGCGCCGACCGTGTTCCGCGACATGACGCCGCAGATGCGGATCGCGCAGGAAGAGATCTTCGGGCCCGTGACGGGCATCATCGAGATCGGCAACGTCGACGAAGCGATCAAGATCGCGAATTCGACGGAGTACGGGCTGTCGGCCGCGATCTACACGCACGACATCACGAACGCGTTCAAGGCGATCCAAGGGCTCGAGTTCGGCGTCGTCTACGTCAACGCGCCGACGATCGGCGCAGAGGTGCAGCTGCCGTTCGGCGGGATGAAGTCGACGGGCAACGGCCACCGCGAGGCCGGGCCGGTCGCGATGGACGAGTTCACCGAGTGGAAAGCCGTCTCGGTCGACTTCTCGGGCCGGCTCCAGAAGTCGCAGGGCATCGACTGACGGCGTGCGCGAACTGACCGTTCGCCGGGGGCCTGTGCGGCTCGCGGTCCGCCGGTTCGGCCGCAGTGGTCCGCACGTTGTGATGATCCACGGGCTCGCGTCCACGCAGCACATCTGGGATCTGGTCGTCCCGCGGCTCGAGAAACGCTTCCGCGTCACGACCCTGGACCTGCGCGGCCACGGCGAATCGTCGAAGCCGACATCCGGGTATGGGTTCGACGATGTCACGAAAGACCTCGGCGCGGTTCTGCGATCTGTGGGCGGCAAGAGGCCGGTCCTGGTCGGCCATTCCTACGGCGCGAACGTGGCGATCGACTGCGCCGCCCGGCACCCAAGAGGTGTGGCCGGGGTCATCTCGGTCGACGGCGGGATGGGCTCGATCTCGGAGATCATGGATTGGAAGGCCGCGCGCGAGATGCTCGCGCCGCCGAAGCTCGCCGGGATGCCCATCGACGATCTTCTCGCGTACGGCCGGGACGGTCCGCTCGCGCACGTGTGGTCGCCGAAGGTCGAGAAGATCATACGGAGCCTCTTCGAGGTCGACGCTCGGGGCCGCGGCAAGCCACGCCTCGCGCGCGCGAACCATTTCCGTATCCTGCGGGCGATGTACGGGCAGAAGCCGAAGGACCTTCTCGCGCGCATGACGGTTCCCGTCCTCATGTACTGCGCCCGTCCACGTGCGTCGGTGATGGACGAGGAGCGAGGCTTCTACGAGATGAAACGCACCTCCGTGAAGATGATCCGTGCGGCCAACCCGAACGTGAAGATCGAATGGATCACCTCGATCCACGACATCCCGCTCGACCGACCGCGCGAGCTGGCGACGCGCATCGCGCGCTTCGCGTCTGAGGCTTTGGCTCCGGGGGGCAGGCATGGTTCCTGAGTACCGTCTGACGTGTCTGACGGTGTCGACAGTGTCAGACATGTCAGACACTTCTGGGAGCGGCTGGTCCTCGCGCCGCCGCTACTGCCGATGAGGATCGCGCATGAGTGAGCGCGTCACGGTCACGTGGGACGAGTCGCTCGCTGCGTACGACTTTGGGCCGCAACATCCCTTGAAGCCGATCCGCGTGAAGCTGATGGTCGAGCTTGCACGCGCCTATGGCTTGCTCGATCGCGACAACGTCGACGTCGTCGCGCCGCGGTTCGCGACGCGTGAGGAGCTCGAGCTCGTCCACACCCCGCGCTACATCGAAGCCGTCGAGATGATCAGCGCGACCGCGACCGACCCCTTCAAGATGTACGGCTGGGGGATCGGGATCGGAGACAACCCCGCGTTCCGCGGCATGCACGAGGCCAGTGCGCACGTCGCCGGCGCGAGCCTCGTCGCCGCGGAAGCCGTGGCCGAGGGTCGCGCGCAGCACGCCTTCAACCCGGCCGGCGGCCTGCACCACGCCATGCCGGACCGCGCCAGCGGTTTCTGCATCTACGACGATCCGGCGATCGCGATCCGCTGGCTGATCGACCGTGGCGAACGCCCCGTCTACATCGACGTCGACGTCCACCACGGCGACGGCCCGCAGTTCATCTTCTACGACGAGCCGAAGGTCCTGACGATCTCGCTGCATGAGTCGGGCGAGTATCTCTTCCCGGGCACCGGGTTCGTCGAGGAGGTAGGGGAGCGCGATGCCGAGGGCACCAAGGTCAACGTCGCGCTCCCGCCGCTCACCGACGACCAGGCCTACCGCGCGGCGTTCGAGCGCGTCGTGCCACCGCTCGTCGAGTCGTTCAAGCCGACGATCCTCGTCACGCAGCTCGGCTGCGACACGCATGCGACCGACCCGCTCGCGCACCTCGCATTGGTCACGCAGACGTACCGCTGGCTGGCGTCGACGATGCACGACCTCGCGCACCGCGTCACGGGCGGCCGCTGGCTCGCCGTCGGCGGTGGCGGCTACCAGATCTACACCGTGGTGCCGCGCGCCTGGACGATCTACCTCGCCG
>JBASRP010000192.1:0-2930 GCA_049273905.1 Actinomycetota bacterium | reverse complement strand
TGCCCGGCCGGTCCACAGCCAGGCGGTCGAACACGCGGGCCAGTGCGCGCTCGCCGAGCTTGCGCACGCCGCGCGGCGTCAGCTTCAACCGGCCGCCTTGCCGCGCGAGGAAGCCGGACTGCTCGAGCAACTTTTCGATCTGCTTCAGGCGCTGCACGTCCTTCACGGCGTCCTCGCCGAGCGTCCGGCGCAGCTTCTCGACGTCGACGTCTTGCAACGGCGGGCCGGACCGGTCTGAGCGCAGCGCGCGCTCGAGCTCCTCGTAGTCGGCGAGGCGCTCGATCGCTTGCAGGCTCTCGTTGAGGCCGAGCGGCTGGTCGCCTTCCATCTGCACCGGCGTATCCCAGTCCATGTCGCCGAACAGATCGCGCAACGAGTCCGACAGGCGGTCCACCTCGAAGCGCAGATCCATGTCGTCGAGGACCGACTCCGCCAGCGCCATCAGCTCGGCGCGCTGCTCCGGCGACAGCGAGGCCATCAGCCGTCCCATCGCGGCCATGCGTCGCGCCATCGCCTCGAGCAGCTCGTCGAGGGTCCGCGGGTTCTCGGGGAAGAAGTCGCCGAAACGGCGCATGAACTCGTCGAACTCGTCTTGGCTCGGGCCGGTGCCGCGCCGGCGCGCCTCGAGCATCCGGTTGAGGTCGCCCATCATCTCCTTCAAGCGCGCCATCTGCTCCGGCGTCATGTTCTGCATCGCGGACGTCATCTGGCGGAAGGCGGAGCCCAGGACTTCCTGGCGCAGCTTTTCGAGCAGGTCCTGGAACCTCTGCCGGGCTTCGGGCGAGGCGAAGTCGTAGTTCTTGAGGCCGTTGATCTGGCTGGCTGGGTCGGCCGGCAGGTCGTCGAGGTAGCCCTCGCGCATCCGCGTTTCGTCATCGTCGACGCGTTCGGACAGCGCGTTGCGCTCGAGCTCGAGGATCTCTTCGAGCTCCTCGCGTACCTGCTCGAGCATGCCGTCGAGCTGCCCGCGCTCGCGCTCCTGCTGGCGCGCGCGGCGCAGCCGCTGCAATAGGGAGTCGAGACCTCCGAAGCGCCCGTCCATCCCGCGCCGCATCAGCTGGCGGATCGCCTGCGACGGGTCGAGGCCCCCGAGGATGTCCTCCGACAGTTCGTCGATCAGCGACTCGACGCTGACGTCGTCGCCGATGGGCTCTTGCGATCCGTCCCACCGGGCGTAGCGGTAGCGGCGCATCGGGTTACTGATCGAGCGAGTAGCGCGCGCCGCGCGGCGTGTCGTGCTTGTTGAGCCGGCGCGACAGATGCAGACCCTCAAGCGCGAACTCCAGCGCCGACGCGGCGTGCGACGGCGACTCGTCCTCGACGCCGAGGCGCTTCATCAGCTGCGCGAGCCCCTTCACCTGACCGACCTGCTTCAGAACCTCTTGCGCCGGGGTCAGGTCGCCGGTCGTCACCTCGAGGCCTTCCTCGTCGAAACGCTTGACGAGGGCGATGAAGTCGAAGCCGCCGAGGCGGCGCCGGTACACCTCGAGCGTCGCCTGCCGCAGCATCCGGTCCATGATCTCGGGCTCGCGGCCTTCCTCGAACGTCTCGAACTCCACGCGGCCCATCGACGCTTGCAGGACGGCGGGGAGGTCGGCGATGCGTGGGACGGCCTCGGGCTCGCCGGAGCGCAACGCCCGCCGCACGGCCGACGCCGTCAGCACCTCGAGCGTGCCGATCGAGAAGCGCACGGATACCCCAGACCGCTGGTTCACGTGCGGCGACTGGCGGACGTGGCGCGTGAACTCCGCGAGAACCTCGGTCAGGAACACCGGGACGCGCACCGGGACGGACCCGGAGGGCTCGTGGGCCTCCTGTTGCATGATCTCGATCTCGTCCTCGATCGCCTCCGGGTAGTGCGTGCGCACCTCGCTGCCGAAGCGGTCCTTCAGCGGCGTGATGATGCGGCCGCGGTTCGTGTAGTCCTCGGGGTTGGCGCTGGCGATCAGCAAGAGGTCGATCGGGAGGCGGATCTTGTAGCCGCGGATCTGCACGTCGCGTTCCTCCAGGATGTTCAGCAGCGCCACCTGGATGCGCGAGGGCAGGTCGGGGAGCTCGTTGATCGAGAAGATCCCACGGTGCGTCCGCGGCACGAGCCCGAAGTGGATCGTCTCCTCGTCGCCCAGGTGGCGGCCCTCGGCGACGCGGATCGGGTCGACGTCGCCGATAAGGTCGGCGACCGACGCGTCGGGCGTCGCGAGCTTCTCGGCGTAGCGCAGGTCGCGGCCGATCCACTCGACCGGCGTCGCGTCGCCCTCTTTCGCGACGAGCGAGCGACAGCGCGCGCAGATCGGCGCGAACGGCGAATCGTTGATCTCGCAGCCGGCGATGACCGGCAACGTCTCGTCGAGAAGGCCGACCAGCGAGCGGATCAGACGCGTCTTCGCCTGGCCGCGCTCGCCGAGGATGATCACGTCGTGCCCGGCGAGCAGCGCGCGCTCGATGCCGGGGATCACGGTCTCGTCGTAGCCGACGATGCCGGTGAAGAGCGGTTCGTTCGCCCGCAGACGCGCGATCAGGTTCTCGCGCACTTCCTCTTTGACGGTGCGGTCGCGCCATCCCGACGCGCGAAGCTCGCCGAGATTCGTAGCGTTTGCAGGGGACGGCACGTCGCCTATGCTACCCGACCATGCCGACCTTCGATCGGGCCGGTCTGGTGCTTTCCTACGACGATCTCGGCGGCCCTAGCGACCGCGCCGTGGTCTTCTTGCACGGTCTGCTGTTGTCCGCGGAGATGATGGAACCGGTGGCGCGCCGGATGGCCGGTCCGTTCCGTCCAATCCTGTTCGACCTACACGGACACGGGCGTTCGTCGCGTCCGGTCGAGGGCCGCACCTACTCGATGCACGAGTTCGCGCTCGATGTGGTCGCTCTCCTCGATCATCTGAAGGTCGAGCGCGCGGGTTTCTTCGGGACGTCGCTCGGCGCCG
>JBASRP010000187.1:0-5548 GCA_049273905.1 Actinomycetota bacterium | reverse complement strand
CCCTTACGCGTCGAAATCCTGCGGCGCGTTGTCCTTCGGCACGCTGCGCATGACCGAGCTGGCCTGTCTGTTGATGCTGTCGCCGCGCATGGTTCTCCTCGACGAGCCGGCCAGTGGTATCGCGCAGCGGGAAACGGAGGCTCTCGGGCCTTTGCTGCGCCGCATCCGCGACGTGCTCGGCGCGACCATCTTGATCATCGAACACGACATGCCGCTCGTGATGAGCCTGTCGGACCGGCTGTACTGCCTCGACCTCGGCCGCGTCATCGCCGAAGGAACGCCGAACGTGATCCAGCGCGACCCGAGCGTCGTCGAAGCGTACCTCGGCGCGCGCGTCGCCGAGCAACTGGCGGGGAAGACGTCATGACCGACACCCAGGCCCGTCCTCCCATCGGCGACCCGCTCCTCGTCGTCGAGGACATCGACGTCTTCTACGGCCGCGTGCACACCCTCTACGGTGTGAGCTTCACCGTTCGCGAGAACGAGATCGTGGCGTTGCTCGGCGTGAACGGCGCCGGGAAGTCGACGCTCCTGAAGGCGATCTCCGGCATCCTCCCGGCCGCCGTCGGCCAGATCACCTTCGCCGGCGAACGCATCGACCGTCTGCCGTCGCACGAGATCGTTCACCGTGGCGTCGTCCAGGTTCCCGGCGGCCGCGGCGCGTTCCCCGGCCTTACCGTCGGCGAGAACCTGCGTCTCGCAGCGGCGCTCGCGGGTCGCGTACGCGGCGACGCAAAAACCGAGATCGACCGCGTGATCGAGATCTTCCCCTGGCTCGCCGAACGGCGGACGCAAGCGGCCGGCACACTCTCGGGCGGCCAGCAACAACAGTTGCTGCTGGCGCGCGCGTTCCTCGCGCGGCCGCGCCTGATCATGATCGACGAGCTGTCCCTCGGCCTTGCGCCGGTGATCGTCGAGCAGCTCCTCGGGATCGTGGCAGATCTCAATCGCCGCGGTGTGACGATCGTGATCGTCGAGCAGAACGTCGACCTGGCGCTGTCGTTCAGCGACCGTGCCTACTTCCTCGAGAAGGGCGAGGTCCGCTTCGAGGGGCCGGCGAACGAGCTGCGCGAGCGCGGCGACCTGTTGCGGTCCGTCTTCCTCGCGGGAGCGACGGAGGGGACACTATGAAGCGCGCCGTCGCGATCATGACGCTGTGTCTGGCGATGCTCGCCGCGCTGCCGGCGCGCGCGGACGCGCAGACGCAGCACGAGATCCTGGCCGAGGCGGTCGCGCAAGCGTTCACCCTCCGCACAGCGGTCGACCAGGGCGGGGCTGCGGCCCTCCCCTTCTACTTCGGCAGCTACGCCGACGCCACGCTCACGTCGCCGCCCGGTTCGGCCGATGGGCAGGCGTCCTTCTACAACCTCGGGATCGCCGAGACGGCGCTCTTCACGCCGCCCGGAGGCTGCACGCCGGAAGAGCAGCAGAAGCGGGCGCAACAAGCGGTCGAGGACGTTACGAGCTTCGTTCGGGACACCGCGATCCCGACGGTTCTGAAGGGCGACGTTCCGGTGCTCGAGATCCCGACGCTGCCGTGCTCGGAACGGCTGCCGGGCTTCGCGCAGTCGCGATACCCCGCCACGGCGACCATCCAGGAATCGTCGCAGCAAGACCTGCTCGGAACGGCGCTCTGCGGTGCCAACGCTTGCCCGGCCGCCGAGGCGCTCGCCCTGACGGGGAACGTCCTGCAGGGCGGACACTTCGTGGCCAAAGCCACCGGCGCACCCTCGCAGACGTCGGACGCGTCGATCGTCGGTATCAACATCCCCGGCGTGCTCACGATCGGATCGGCGCGGTCGTTCGCGCAGGCGACGATCGAGAAAGAACGCATGATCCTGCGATCGACGTGGACGGCGGCCGACGTGTGCATCGCGCCGGACCTCACCGGGTGCGCGCTCGCGATCGGGAGCATCCGGCAGTCGGCCGTGATCGTGCGCGACGCCACCGGAAAGATCCTCACGCGCACGGCGCGAACGGTGATCGCCGGCGTCGAGGGCGGCGGCCAGAACACAGAGATCACCACCGCCGACCTCGGGCCCGGGCTGCCGCCGATCGAGCTGTCCGCGCCGGACAACCGCGGGAGCCTCCGGATCCGCGCCGTGTCGGCCACCGGAGGATGCGGCGACCCCGGTAAGCCGGACGTCGCCGATGCCGGCGGCATCGAGATCTTCGGCAAGGGGTCCGGTACGGGTGTGAGCCTTCCGCTCCCGCTCCTCGGGACCGCGTCGGGCGGCGGTTTGACGCTGGGCGGTGCGTGCGTTTCCGGCCGTATCTCCGAGGTCAGCTTCGAGCTCCCCGGCGGCGGCGGCGATTCCGGCGGCGGAAATCTCCCCGGTACCGGCGTGGTCGTGCCGCCGGGTACGGCCGGTCCGCCGGTCGGCGGCGGGCCCATCCTGTCGGGGCCGCGCGTCGTGCGGAAGAGCGTCGTGCACTACGAGACCCGCGGCGCCCCCGCGTGGCGCACCGCGCCGTATTGGGCATCGATCCTGGGCGCACTCATCCTCTCGGGCATCCTGATGTTCGTCTTCCGCCGGTCGCGCTACGTGGCACCGGTCACGGCAGCGTTGGATCGGTTCACCCGTCAGTTCATCCGTGGATAGGGCATAATCGCCGGCGATGTGCCGAGCGATCTGGGCCCTCGCGATCGGCCCCGACGAAGAGGCGTGCGGACGGATCCGCCGCGCCGCGGGCGCCGACGTTCAAGTGATCGCGATGGCGACGACGCTCGACCGCGCGCGCGAGCTGATCGGCGATACCGAGCTCGACGTTGCGATCGTCGATGCCACGACGCCCGACGCCTACGGCATCGTGACCAAGTTGCGGCGCCTGCATCCGAAGGTGGGCGTCGTGTGGATCGGCGCGGAGGCCCCGGAGATCGCGCACGCCGCGGTCGCGCCGAGCGACCTGGACACGGACCACGTGCCGGGCGCTGTCACGCGCGCGCTGCTCGCGCGCCGCAACTGAGCCGCGCCGTCAGTCCAGAGGGCGGATCACGACTCCCGTTCGCGGCTTCGGGATGAAGAACGTCGACTTCGGCGGCATCGCCTCGCCGGCCTCCGCGACGGCCCGCACCGACTCGAAAGGCGGGGGAGCCAGCAGGATCACGCTTCCCGCCCGGCCGGCGGCCACCTCGTCGGCGGCTTCGCTCGCGTGGTGCACGTAGCGCGCCTCGGTCCCGAGCAGCTTCCGCAGCAAGAACCACTCGAGAACGGCCACATCGAGGTCCCGCCACACCGCCGAACGGTCGGACGGGAGCGCGTCGGCTTCGGCGGCCTTGTCGGCCACCCGCAGCCACCACGCGGCCTCGCGGCCCAGCAGCACGAAACACCGGCCTTCCTGGCGGCGCCGCTCGAGCTCCGCCGCCAGTTTCTCGGGGGATGTCGTCGCGGCCGGCTCCACGTCGAAGGCCGGCGTCGCCTTGCGGATGATCTCCTCGGGCGGCAGCGGCACGGTGCGATGGATCGGGAGCAGCGCGGGCCCGTTCCAATTGGCGTCGACGAGATAGAGCAGCATCTGATCCCATGGTCCCGGCCCGTCCGCCGCGCGCCGCTCGGCGCGATACTCGAGCGCCGTCCGGAACCGATGGTGTCCGTCCGCGATCACGACCGTCGCCGCCGCGAGCGTCTGCGACACGTGCGCGATCTCATCCGCGTCGTCCACGATCCAGGCTCGGTGAGCGACGTCGTCGTCCTCGCTCCGCCATTCCGCCAGAGGCGCGCGCTCGACGGTCCGGCCGATCGCGTCGCGCGCGCCGGTGTCGTCCGTCGCGTAGACCGCGAACACCGGCGACAGCTGCGCGCGGGTCGCGCGGATCAAGGCGAGCCTGTCCTCGACCGGTCCCGCCATCGTGTTCTCGTGGGGAAGGACCGACGATCCGTTCTCGTCCATCGTGACCGCAGCGAGCACTCCGCGCTGCACGCGTTCCTGTCCGCCGACGATGAAGCGCTGCTCGTAAACAGTGATCGTGTCGCGCGGATCGCGAACGAGAACGCCCTCGCTGATCCAGCGGTCGAGGGTCTGAGCGGCCCGCGTATACTTGTCTTCCGTTGCGGAATCGCGGCTCAGGATCACCCGAACGACGTTGTATGGATTGGCCTGCTCGTACTGTTCGAGCGCCTCGGGCGAGATGACGTCGTACGGAGGAGACGTGACCGCGCCGAGATCACCGACCGTCGAAAGGTCGTAGCGCAGTCCGCGGAATGGTGAGACGGTCGCCACCGCCGCCTGTATAGCATCCGGGGAGAGGCACCGCGAACGCGCGGGCCGGGGGACGACGAGGAAGGCGCTCGGAGGGAGGCGAGGCATGACGCGCGAATCGACGTACGCGCTGTGGCGGCGCGGCTGCGCCCTCCTGGAACAGGACCACAACCACCAGGCCGTCATCGTCCTTGAAAGAGCGCTAGCGCTCGAGCCGGGCAAGGCGTCGATCCGCGAGGCCCTGGCCCGCGCCTACTACGCGGCCGGGCGGCCGGATGCGGCGCGGCAGGAGTTCGAGGCCGCTTTGGAGATCGACCCCGCGAACGATTACGCGCATTTCGGGCTCGCTTTGTGCCTGGAACGGGCCGGCGAGCTCTCCAGCGCGCGCGGCCACGCGAAGCTCGCCGTCGTCATGCGGCCGGAGGACGAGAACTACCGTCGCGCTCTCGAACGGATCGATCCCGCGTCGTGATCCTCGCGCAGGCGTTCCAGCGTTTCGTCCTCGATCTGGATGGGGTCGTGTGGACCGGCGACGAACCCGTCCCGGGTGCGCCGGAGACGATCCGCTCGCTCCGCGACGCCGGCAAGCGTCTCGCGTTCGTGACCAACAACTCGTCCCAGACCCACGAGTCGTACGCCAAGAAGCTGGCCGACGTCGGCGCGCAAGGCGAGGAGAGCGAGATCGTCACCTCGGCCGACGCGGTTGCCCGTCTGATGGAGAGCACGATCCCCGCGCTGCGCGGGCGCGCCGCGTTCGTGATCGGCGGCCCCGGACTCCTCGAACAGGTCGCGAACGCCGGCGTCCGCATCGCCGAGGGCGACGACCCGTCGGAGTGTTCGATCGTCGTCGTCGGATGGGACCGCGATCTGACCTACGAGAAGCTGCGCCGCGCGACGCTGGCGATCCGCGCCGGCGCGATCTTCATCGCATCGAACTCGGACGCGACGTACCCGGCGCCGGACGGACTGTGGCCGGGATGCGGCGCGATCGTCGCTGCCCTGCGCACGTCTTCCGGCGTCGAGCCGATCGTCGCCGGCAAACCGCAACCGCTGATGCTCCAGGTGGCGCAGGAGCGTGTCGGCGGAACGCCGGCGTTGATGATCGGCGACCGCATCGAAACCGATGTGATCGCCGCGCAAGCGGTCGGGTGGCCGAGCGCGCTCGTTCTCACGGGCGCGACCGGCGTTCCCGAACTCGCCACCGCACCGGCGTGGCCGGACTACGTGCTGAAGCGTCTCTCCGACGTCCTGTCCGATCTCCCGCATCCGCAGCTGCGGCAAGCGAGCGGACCCGATCTCCCGGCGATCGCCTCGCTGCTGCACGAAGGCGGGCTGCCGGCCGGCGCCG
>JBASRP010000177.1:0-3398 GCA_049273905.1 Actinomycetota bacterium | reverse complement strand
CCAGAAGGAAGATGACGAGCGCCGCGACGCCCAGCTGCCAGTACGTGACTGAGAGGATGCTCTTGGTCGCGCTGTCCCGCGCGACGCCCTCTCCGAAGCCGAAGTCCGCCGAAACATTGACCGTGCCGGGCAGAAGCGGCGCCGGCATGTCGACCGTGAGCACCCGCGTGACCCCCGGGAACACCGGCGTGCGCGCGACCGGCTCTTCGCTCACGTTGCCGCCGACGCCGCGCAGCGTCACAGTCCCGCTCGCCATGACCGCGACGTTGCCCGTGTTCTCGAGGCGCACCGTCACGGGGATCGTCGTACCGAACGACCGCGCCGGCGCGGACACGCTCGCAACCTTCGCGGAGCGCACGAGCTCGCTGCCGCCGACCTCGAGCAGCATCGCGTGGACCGTCGTCGTGCTCGCGCCGCTCGGCGCGGCACCGGTGAACTTCACGGCGGCGAAGTAGCCCTGCGCGGGAGTGTTCTTCGGCGGGGTGAACGTGATCTTCACGTCTTGCGTGTGGCCGTGCGCGAGCAGGAAGGCCGCGGGCTGCACGTCGCCCCAGCTCGCGGCCGACGACAGCGACGACTCGCTCCCTGCGGAACGGACGTTGCCGTTCTCGTCGACCTCGAGGGGCGTGATCGTCGTCGAGATGTTGTAGTCCTCGGTCGTGGAGCGGTTGACGATCTGAACCGACTCCTCCACCGTGCTGCCGGCGAGGGTCCCCCGCTCGCCGACGGCCGGCAGGACCCCGAGGGGGCTCTCGGCCGCAGGCGCGGACACCCCCGGCAACACGGCCGCCACCGCCACGAGTGCGGTCGCGAAAGCCAACGTGAGCCGGCGCATGGCGACACTGTAGAACGGCCGGGAACGGCGCGTGTGAGCTTGGACGGTTCTTTTCGTATCGTCCCCGGAAAGCGGAAAAGCGGCCTCGCGGCCGCTCTTCCTAAAGATTCCGCTGCTTACTTCTTGCCCTTGCCCGACTTCACGAGCGCGAAGAGGTCCCGGGCTGAGAGGATCAGGTAGTCCTCGCCCTCGACCTTGACCTCGGTCCCGCCGTACTTCGAGTAGACCACGCGGTCGCCGACCTTCACGTCCATGGGGATCCGCTTGCCGTCCTCGAAACGGCCGGGGCCTGCAGCGACGACCTCGCCCTCCTGCGGCTTCTCCTTGGCCGTGTCGGGGATGATGATCCCCGTTGGGGTCTTCTGCGTCTCTTCGTCGAGCGGCTTCACGACCACCCGGTCCTCGAGAGGCTCCAGATTGAACGCCATTCCATCCCTCCTGCCGAAACTTGGCCCGCTGTTTAGCACTCCCTCTGCCTGAGTGCTAACGCGAATATAGCCACGCCCCTCTCCCCCGGTCAACCCGACCCGGGCGAGCCTGACCTGCGGGAACGACGGCGCACCACGGAGTTTCTCACCGGGGCCGGACTGGTCGTGGCCCGGTCACCGCGATTGAATGGGGCCCTCACGTCGAGGGAGGGTCCCAATGGCCGAAGCCGTCATCGTCGCCGCAGCTCGTACGCCCATCGGGCGCGCCGCCAAGGGATCGCTCATCAACGCCCGTCCCGACGACCTATGCGCGTTCGCCGTCACCAAGGCGCTCGAGAAGGTCCCGCAACTCGACCCGGGCGAGGTCGTCGACGTGATGGTCGGCTGCGGCTTCCCCGAAGGCGAGCAGGGCCTGAACCTCGGGCGGCGCGTGGCGCTGCTGGCCGGCATGCCGCTCGTTCCCGGCACGACGGTAAACCGCTTCTGCGCCTCCAGCACGCAGACCCAGCGCATGGCCTTCCACGCGATCAAGGCCGGCGAAGGCGACGCGTTCGTCGCGGCCGGCGTCGAGTCGATCACGCGCGTGAACCAGATGCCCCGCGACATCAGCGAGCTGCACCCGAAGCTCATCGGCGAGATCGCCAACGTCTACATCCCGATGGGTATGACCGCCGAGAACGTCGCGGAGAAGTACGACGTCAGCCGCGAGGACATGGACCGTTTCGCCAAGCAGTCCCAGGACCGCGCGGTCGCCGCGCAGGACTCCGGCTTCTTCGCGCGCGAGATCTCGCCGTACACGCTCGACGAAGGCACGATCGTCGACACGGACGACGGCCCGCGCCGCGGGACGACCCTCGAGAAGCTCGCGACCCTCGCGCCGGTGTTCAAACCGGACGGCGGCAAGGTCACCGCCGGCAACTCGTGCCCGCTGAACGACGGCGGCGCCGCCGTGATCATCATGAGCGACGAGCGCGCGAGGCAGCTCGACATCAAGCCCCTCGCGCGCATCATCGCGACGTCGGTCAGCGGCATCGAGCCGGAGATCATGGGCGTCGGCCCGATCGAGGCCATCCGAAAGGTCCTGAAGCAGACCGGCATGTCGATCGAAGACATCGACGTGATGGAGCTGAACGAGGCCTTCGCCGCGCAGGTGATCCCGGTCTGTCGCGAGGTCGGCGTCGATCCCTTCTCCGACAAGCTCAACCCGCACGGCGGCGCGATCGCGCTCGGCCACCCCTACGGGATGACCGGCGCGCGGATCATGAACACGCTTCTGAACGACCTGGAGACGCTCGACAAGACGATCGGTCTCGAGACGATGTGCGTCGGCGGCGGTCAGGGCATGGCGATGATCATCGAACGGCTCGCCTAGGACTCCCCCGTGGCCGGCGGGGCGGTCGAGGTCCGCGCCCTAACGCCGTCGCGCTGGGACGACCTCGTCGACCTGTTCGGGCCGCGGGGAGCGGTGACGGGGTGCTGGTGCATGTACTGGCGGCAGCCCCGTCCCGTCTGGCGCGAGCACACGAACGAGGGGAATCGCCGGCAGATGCGCCGGATCGTCACCGCCGGGCGGCGGCCCGGCCTCATCGCGTACCGCGACGGGAAGCCGGTCGGCTGGGTGTCCGTGGCGCCGCGCGACGAGTACACGCGTCTGGAGGATTCACAGACGCTCGCCCGCGTCGACGACAAGCCCGTGTGGTCGGTCGTCTGCTTCTACATCCGCACCGGGCAGCGCGGTAAAGGCGTCGGGACCGCGTTGCTGAAAGCGGCGATCGACGAGGCGGCGTCGCGCGGCGCGCGCATCGTCGAGGCCTACCCGGTTGATCCTGCGTCGGGGAAGACCTCGAACGCCGACGCCTACACCGGCGTGCTCAAGATGTACGAGCGCGCGGGGTTCCGCGAGGTCGCGCGGCGGCGCGGGCGTCCGATGATGCGCAAGACGCTCCGCGCCAAGCGGAAAACGTCAGCCCGCGTCTAGCGCCCCGAGGATCTCCTCGACCGGCGCGTGGTCCGAGACGTCGGCGTCCAGGTGCTCGTAGCGCACCGCGTCGCCGGGCCCGAGCACGAACGTCGCGCCGAGCTGCCGCGGCCGCCGGCCAGTCTTGTGCTGCCGGTGGCCCGCGGCGGTCGCACGT
>JBASRP010000169.1:0-7084 GCA_049273905.1 Actinomycetota bacterium | reverse complement strand
GTGAGAAGCGAACGCCGCACCACGCCGAAAACTGCCCTCGCCGGTGAGGCCTGGCGTGAGCTATTCGATTTCTTCATCGGGAGCCGGAAAGAACGGGATCCCGTCATCGCGAAGCACCAGCTCACCGCGAACGACGCGAAGGGGCTGTGGTCGCTCAGCTTGACCGAGGGGAAGACGATGGGCGCACTGGCCGCGGAATGGACCTGTGACGCCAGCAATGCAACCTGGATCGTCGACCGTCTCGAGAAGCGAGGCCTCGCCGAACGGCGTGCTGCGGCGGGGGATAGGCGTGTGAAGATGGTCGTCCTCACGCCGCTCGGCCAGAAGACGCGCGACGCCATCATGGCGTCCTTCTACGAGCCGCCGGAGGCTTTGCTCGCACTATCGCGTGACGAGCTGGAATCTCTCCGCCGTATCGCCGTGCGCCTGACGGATCTCTCTAGGGAGACGACGGCTCGGGCGGCTGCTTCTGAACGACCAGCTTGAGGGCCCGTCCGCGCAAGCGTTCGGAGTATTCGTTCCAGGCGTCGGACGACTGCGCCTCTTTCGGGAACAGATCGAAGTGACAGGTCGCCGACCCCGACGGGATCGTGGACGCGAACGATACGTCGAAGATCCCCTCGCCGAACGTACGGCGCGCCGCCGCGATCATCCCTTCGACGAAGTAGCGCTGGACGCGGCAGTCGAACGCGCCGTAGACGTCCTCGTGGGGGCAGTAGTGGATGTCGAAATCGGCGCCCTCCTGGTGGACGCGCGGCGCTTCGATCGACGCGTAAGCAACTTCGTTGACCCACGACGCAAAGAGGCTCGCGATCTCGTTCGGTTCGAGACCTTCCGGCGCCGCGACCCCGTCCAGCATCTCCGACGCGATGCGG
Organism: Actinomycetota bacterium; assembly: GCA_049273905.1. Taxonomy (GTDB): domain Bacteria; phylum Actinomycetota; class AC-67; order AC-67; family AC-67; genus JBASRP01. Next base: position 6,209 of record JBASRP010000169.1, on the reverse strand, counting down.
TCGCCGATCGTCTTCAGCGCTTCGCGTGCCACGTCGTGTCCCTCGGACCCGAACGCGGCCTCGACCGCCTTCAGCATCTCGATCAAACCGACCGCCATCATCTGACCCCACACGAACGTCGAGGCCGGGTCGTAGCTCGGGTTCGCGAGCGCCTTGTTTCGAAACCCGTCAACAGCTTGCGCGAAGGGCCAATTGAGCGGCAGCCTCTCTCGCCGGCCTCCCCACGGCAGCCGTTCGGCGCCGTTGTCGGCCGCCTCGGGATGTGCCCGCACCGGCGTCCCCGTCCACGCGACGTCGCTCATCGCAGACCTCCATGTCCGTTCTCTCGAAGGAGCCTATCCTGACGTACGTGACCAGCCCCAGCGATCCAGAAGATCTTGAGACCGTCGTCGAGACGCCGGTCCCGGCCGAAGCGCGCAGCTTCGCCGAGTTCGGCGTCTCCGTCCAGGTGGTCGAGGCTCTCTCCCTCGGCAACATCAACGCCACGTTCCCCATCCAGGCCCTGGTTCTGCGAGACGCGATCGCCGGGCGCGACGTCCTCGCGCGCTCCCGGACGGGCTCGGGCAAGACCTTGGCCTTCGCCGTTCCGATCGTGGAGAGGTTCGCGCACGACAAGGCAAGTCCGCGCGCGCTGATCCTGGTTCCGACCCGGGAGCTGGCGAGCCAGGTGACCGAGGCTTTCCGCACCATCGCCGACGTGAAGCACCTGAAGGTCGCGTCGGTGTACGGCGGCGTCGGCATGAAGGACCAGGCGCAGCGTGCGGCGCATGCCGACATCGTTATCGCGACGCCAGGCCGGCTGCTCGACCTCATCCGGCGCAAGATGCTCTCGATGTCGCGCGTCGAGATCTGCGTTCTCGACGAAGCCGATCGCATGCTCGACATGGGTTTCTTGCCGGACGTCAGCGACATCCTCGACCGGGTTCCTGAGAAGCGGCAGACGATGCTGTTCTCCGCGACGCTCGACGGCGAGGTCGGACGGCTCGCCGGCCGGTACACGAACGATCCCGTTCTGCACGAGATCATCGAGGAACGTCAGGTCGTCGCGGAAGCGCTGCACCGGTTCATCTCGGTTCCGCGGGACGAGAAGGTCGCCGTTCTCGTGCGCGAGCTGGCCGGTGACCGAGGATCGACGCTTATCTTCGTCCGGACCAAGCGCGGCGCCGACCGTCTGGCGCAGAAGCTGAAGGAGAACGGGTTCGGCGCGCAGGCTCTGCACGGCGACATGAGCCAGGCCGCGCGCGAACGTGCGCTCGCGCGGTTCGCATCGGGCAAGGGAGACATCCTCGTCGCGACGGACGTCGCGGCGCGCGGTCTCGACCTCGAACACATCACCCACGTCGTCAACTACGACGCGCCCGGAGACGAGAAGGCCTACGTCCATCGCGTCGGCCGGACGGCACGCGCCGGCCGCGGCGGAACCGGCATCACCCTCGTCACTCCGGAGGAACGTGGTGACGTCAGTCGCATCGTCCGGGTCCTCGGGCTCGAGGCTGAGTTCACCGAGGCGGGGATGACCGTCCACCCGCCGCGCACGATCTACTCTGGGAAACGCGGGCGCGGCAGCATGCTCGGCAGGCGTCCACGCAGGAAGTTCTAGGCGTCGCAGCGAACCAAGCCGAATAGAACACGTTCTCATCCCGTCCGGTACCCTGGGGGAGCCCATCGGCCAGGAGGTCCGCGTGCGTATCCACGACAAGCTCTTCATCGGTGGGAAGTGGACGGCCCCGGCGAGCGACCGCACGATCGAGGTCATCTCGCCGCACTCCGAAGAGCCCGTCGGGCGGGTGCCCGAGGCGACCGAGGCCGACGTCGACGCTGCCGTCGCGGCCGCACGCCAAGCCTTCGATCACGGCCCCTGGCCGCGCATGACGCCGGAGGAGCGCATCGCCGTTGTCTCCAAGTTCGCTGAGATCTATGCGACGCGTCTGACGGACATGGCGCAGATCATCACCGAAGAGATGGGCGCGCCGATCTGGTTCTCGAACCTCGCGCAGGCGCCGGCGCCGTGGATGCAGCTCAACTCGTTCCTTCAGATCGCGAACGCGTACGAGTGGGAAGACACGCGCACCGGGATGCTCGGCGAGCAAGTGATCGTGCGCCGCGAGCCCGTGGGTGTCGTCGGCGTGATCCCGCCGTGGAACGTGCCGCAGTTCACGATCATGTCCAAGCTCGCGCCGGCGCTGCTCGCCGGCTGCACCCTCGTCATCAAGCCGGCGCCCGAGACGCCGCTCGACGCGTTCTTCATGGCCGACCTCCTGATCGAAGCCGGCGTGCCGGAAGGCGTTGTATCGATCCTTCCTGCCGGACGCGAGGTGGGGGAGCACATCGTGCGCCACCCCGGCGTCGACAAGATCGCGTTCACCGGATCGACCGCGGCCGGACGCAAGATCGGCGCGATCTGCGGTGAGATGCTGAAGCGCTTCTCGCTGGAGCTCGGCGGCAAGTCGGCCGCGATCATCCTCGACGACGCCGACCTCGGCGCGATCATGGAGGAGCTCAAGTTCGCAGCACTGATGAACACCGGCCAGGCGTGTATCGCGCAGACGCGCATCCTCGCGAGCAAGAAGCGGTACGCGGAGGTCGTGGACGCGGTGGGATCCATGGTCGGCTCGCTGACCGTCGGCGACCCGAGTGACCCGGCGAACTACCTCGGGCCGCTCGTCGCGAAGCGCCAGCAGGAGCGCGTCGAGAAGTACATCGCGCTCGGCCAGGAAGAGGGCGCGCGCGTCGTCGTCGGCGGGAACGGCCGTCCGGACGGCCTCGACAAAGGCTGGTACGTGCAGCCGACGGTCTTCGCGGACGTGTCGAACGACATGCGCATCGCGCAGGAGGAGATCTTCGGTCCGGTCCTCGCGGTGATCCCGTACAACGACGAAGACGACGCGGTCCGGATCGCGAACGAGAGCGAGTACGGACTCGCCGGCTCGGTGTGGACGACCGACGCCGATAAGGGGATGGACATCATGCGGCGTGTGCGGACCGGAACGACGGCCGTCAACCGCTACCTGATGGACTTCTTCGCTCCGTTCGGCGGCTACAAGGCATCGGGCCTCGGGCGCGAGTTCGGCAGGGAAGGCCTCGAGGAATACATCGAATACAAGACGATGATCCCGGGCTTCTAGAGCGCGGATAACGCGATAACCTGAGGGTCACTCCACGGGGGACCCTTGGACAAATCGGGCATCGAAATGCTTCCCGAAGGCACCGTCACGGTGCTCTTCTCCGACGTCGAGGGTTCGACGGACCTGCGCACGCGCGAAGGCGACGACGTCGCCCAAGGGGTCATGCGTACCCACGAGAAACTCCTGCGCGACCAATTGGTCAAACACGGAGGCGTCGAGGTCGTGTTCATGGGCGACGGCTTCATGGTCGCCTTCGCATCCGCCCGGAAGGCGATCGAGTGCGCGATCGCGATCCAGCGTTGCTTCGACGAGCACAACGCCGCCGGTGCCGAGCACCCGATCCGCGTCCGCATCGGGCTCAACAGCGGTGAGGTTCTTCGCGAATCGGGCACGCTTTATGGGACGGCGGTCAACGCCGCCGCCCGCATCTCGGCGAAGGCGAACGGCGGGCAGATCTTCGTCTCGCAGATCACGAAGGATCTGACGGCCGGGGTCCGCGACCTCACGTTCGTGGATCGCGGAATGTACTCGCTCAAGGGTTTTCCGACGGAGTGGCGGGTTCACGAAGTTGCTTGGAAGGACGGAGGAGTCGTCGACGAGCCGGCGCCCGCGCCGGCGCCCGCGCGTTCGGCCGCGCGGCTCAGCGGGTTCGAGGAGACGTTCGTGCGACCTGCCGCCGCGCCGTTGGTCGGCCGGACCATCGAACGCGCTGCGCTCCTCCAGGATCTCGATACCGTGGCGGCCGGCGCCATCCGCGTGTTCGCGATCGCGGGTGAGCCGGGGATCGGAAAGACGCGCCTGATGGAGGCCGCGATCGAGGCGGCCGCGGAAAGAGGGTTCGGCGCGGTCATGGTCGGTGGCGACGAGGAGCTCCGAGGGCCCTTCTTCATGCTCCGAACGCTGCTGGGCTCTTCGACCGTCGAGGCGCTGGCCGAACAAGCCGGGGCCCGTGAGGCGCTCGAGCAGGCGCGCGGCGTGCTGTGGGGACGGCGCGAAACCGAGGCGGGAACGGGGCTGTCGCCATCCGAACAGACACTACATATCTACGACGTCGCCACGCTCGCCATCCGTCAGATCGCGGAGACCCGGCCGCTCCTGCTGCTGTTCGACGACTTGCAGTGGGGTGACGAAGACAGCCTCAAGTTGATCCGCTATCTCATCCGCACGTCGGCGCAGTCGCCGATCTTGATCATGCTCGCACACCGGCCCGACCCGAAGACGGCGCCCAGTCCGGCCACGCTGCTCGTGGCCGACCTCGACCGTATGCGCATCGTGCGCCAGATGAAGCTCGAACGTCTGAACCGCGCGGAAACGGCGGAGCTGCTGGAGAGCCTCCTCGGTCATCCGGTCAGCCAGGAGTGCGCGGCGACGCTCCACGCCCGGGGAGAGGGCGTGCCGTTCTTCATCGTCGAGTTCGCGCAGTCGTTCCGAGAGGCGGGCATGTTCCAGTTGATCGGCAACCGTATGGAGGTCTCCGCGGCCGCCCGCGCCACCGTCGCTCCCTCCGTGCAGATCCTCATCGAGCGGCGTCTCGGCCAGCTTCCGTCGGCGACCCGCGAGGCGTTGACCGACGCGGCCGTGATCGGCCGGCGGTTCCGGCTGAACGACCTCGCGCGCGTTCGGGGTGATACGTCGAGCACCGGCCGCGATCCCGCGGCGGTTGTCGCCGACGAGCTCGCGCCGGCCGTCGAGGCCAACCTCCTCGCGCCGATGCCGGAGGGAGCCGCGTACGACTACGGCTTCACGCACGACGAGATACGCGGGGTCTTGCAGACGCAGGGGAACAAGCAGCGCCACCGCACGATCCACGCCGGCCTGGTCAAACTGATGACGGCCGAGGAGTATCCGGATTCATGTCTCGCGACGATCGCGTTCCACGCGCTCGAGGCGGGCGACGAAGAGGCCGGTGTGCGCTTCTCGATCGAAGGGGCGCGGAAGTCTTTGGAGACCTTCGCCCCCGAGGAAGCCCTGCGGTCGATCGACGCCGCGCGGCGAGCGGCGGCCTCACCCGAGGATCGCGCCCAGCTGCTGTGTTTGCGTGACGACGCCCTGGATGCGCTGGGACGGCCGGACGAGCGTCTCGCGACCCTGTCGGAGATGGCCGCCTTCGCACGGGCGTTGAACGACGAGGGGCTGGAGCTGGAGGCGACGTTGCGGCGCGCCTCGGCCACCCGGCAGTCCGGAGACAACGTGCAGGCCGGCGAGATCGCCCTCGAAGCGGTCGCGAAAGCGGAAGCCCGGGACGACGAACGCGCGCTGCTTCGCTCCTACTTGGAGCTCGGTCAGGCGCGGATCGGCTCGGAGCTCGGCGACGGGTACAGCCCCCCTGCAGGCGACGGCGTCGACATCGGTGGCGCGGAGGAGGCCTACGCCAAAGCATGGGAATTGGCGAAGAAGCTCGACGACTTGCCCATCATGGCCGCCGTGCGAAGAGAGCAGGGCGTCGTCGTGATCGGCCAGGTGCGCCGCTTCCTACAGGACATGGTCGACGCGCATCCGGACGTGCTGAAGGATCCCACTCTGGACCCGCACGACATCCCCGAGGTCGTCGAGGGATTCGAGCGGTTCCGCGTGTACGCCAACGAGGCCGTCGAGATGTACGAGAAGCTCGGCGACCAGCGGGGTGTCATGTCGAGCCTCATCGCGTACGCATATGCGAATGTGATCGAAGACACCACGCACGGCCACGCGGGACGCGTCGAGCAGATCCGGCGGCTGCGCAAGAATCTCAGCCGGATGACGAGCCAGAGCGAGATCTTCCAGAGCGATGCGTACATGCTCTATTCGGTTCACGTGTACGCGCGTGGGCACGGCCCCGCCGACCTCGAGCTCGCTCGCGGCATCGAGACGTACGAAGCCGCTCGCGCGATCGGGATGTCCAACCTCGAGTTCCTCGCCGCGGGCGGAGTCGCGCTGGCGTATGCAGGCCTGGGCGACATCCCGGAAGCCGACACGTGGCTGGGCACCGCAGGGGCAGCGGCTTTGTCATCGACGAACGCGCTTCCGGAGCGGCAGCTCGAGACCTGGCGGGGTCGGGTCCGGGCGGCGGCCGGCGACGCCGCCGGGATGCGACGGCATCTGGAG
>JBASRP010000161.1:0-2813 GCA_049273905.1 Actinomycetota bacterium | reverse complement strand
GTGGCGGGAAGATGCCGCGCGCGAGCTCGCGCAACGTTTCCTGCACCTCGTTCGCCTCGGCGGCGGCGTCGTTGAGCCGATCGACGGTTTCTTCGCCGTCGCGCCCGGCACCGTCGACGGTGGCGGCGATCGCGACCAGGCGGGTCTCGACCCGGTCGTGGATCTCGCGCTCCAGGCGGATCCGCTCCTCGTTCTGAGCGTCGACGATCCGGCGCCGCGACGCGTCGAGCTGCTCGGCCGTTCGCTCGAGATCCGTGAGCCGCCCGCGCAATCTCTCCGCCAGGCGAAGGCTGTGCATCGCGAGCGCGACCTGCGATCCGATCGCGCGCAGGAGCCGGTTCTCTGCCGCCCGCAACGAGTCCCCCGGGCGTTTCGCGATCGCGAGCTCGCCGACCTCCTCGCCCTGATGCGTCAGGGTCATCGTGCGTTCATACGGCGTCGACTCGTCGCTGTCCGGAGGGTACGTCGCCGAGAACGTGTCGCCGGACGGCAGGAGAAGGGTCGCCCGGACTCGTTCGGCACTCACCGCTCGCGCGACCTCTTCGCCGACGGCCGGCAACATGTCGGCGACCGCGCGCATGTCGGAGAGGCGGTGGGAAAGGTGCGCCATCACGTCGTACGGCGCGGCGCGCTCACCGTAGACGAGCCTGTTCGCGAAGGCTTGCAGACGGGTCCGTAACGGATCGAACGCCACTGCGACGAGGACCGTCGCGGCGATCGACAAGCCGGTGCGCGCGCCGACCGTGCGGCCGAGGCCGACGACGATCCCCACGTAGACGGCGCCGATGAAACCGGCCAGCGCGCCGTAGACGATCGTGCGTCGGACGACGAGATCGATGTCCCACAGGCGGTAGCGGAGGATGCCGAGGAAGAGCGCCAGCGGGATGACGACGAACAGCGGCTGGAACACGCGGAACGCCCGGGCGTCGACGGCGACGATCCTGGTCGGGTCCGCGCCGACCGGATTGATCAGCGTTCGCAGATCGATCCCCAGCGCCAAGAGCAGGACGAGACCGAACGCGAACGACGCCCCGAGCGCGATCAGAAGAAGACGCGACTGCTGGCGCGCCTCTGCGTTCGGCGCGCGCCGGAGGCGGTAGAGCTGCGCGACGATCCCGATCACCGGGATCACCATCCCGAACATCAGCACGAGCGCGGCGGGGTGCTGGTTGAAGTCGGGAAGGATCGTGCCTCCGATGCCGAGGATCATCATCGAGGCGACGAAGAAGACGAGACTGTAGCCGAGACGGATGCGCGCGTTCTTGAATCGCGGGATCAACCGGCCGTCCGGGAACATCACGAGCGCGTAGATGTACGTGATGCCGGTGATCGGATGCAGAAGTGAGTGCAAGAAGTCGAACGACTCCGTCGCCGCCAGAGCGGCGTGGCTCTGCAGGTTGTAGGCCGCGGCGGTTCCCACCATCGCGACGCCGAAGACGCGCGCCATCCGCTCACGAGGACGGAGCAGAACCAAGAAGACGCCGAGGGCGAGGCTCAGGACGCTGAAGGCGTAGTCGAGAACCGCGTCCGATGTGCTCTCCGCCTCGTGGGAGACCTCGGCGATGTGGCGCGCGATGTCGCGCGTGCCGGGGTTCTCGTCGGGATGCGTGAGCGGCGCAGACGCCGGGAGGACCCGGACGCTGCCGCGCATCTGAAGCGGATGCAGGTCGCACCGGAAGACGTATGTCCCCTCCTCCGGCGCAACGAAGCGCTCGATGACGACGAAGTCTTCCTGGTTGTATCGGTCCTCATTGGGGTTGATCGACGCGTACGTCTTTTCCCCAACGAAAACCGCTTCACCCGAAGAGCGGTAGATCGAGATGTTGTGCTGGATGGACACGATGCCGAGTTCTCGGTCCTCCTTCGTGCAGCGAACGAACGCGCACGCGGTTTCTGTATCAGCGGCTCCGTTGCTGAACTCGATCGTCGTTGTCGTTCCCGCTCGCAGCGTCATCTCCTTGATGCGTCGCGATCCGTCGACGGAGAAAGGTGCGATGTCGTCCGCGTGCACCTTCACGACATCAGGGGAGCCGCCATATGCGTGCATCCGTTCGTGCAGGCCGTCCGAGTGTCCCGCGATGGCAGCGAGGAGACCGGCGCCGAGCCACAGAGCGATGCCGCCTGCGTAGGCGATGAAGAAGGCGGTGAAGAGCCAGTGAACGACGCGCGCCCGGAACGCGGGGGTCGCCGTCTTCACGCGGCCGCTGAAGAGAACGAACCAGACGAGGGCAGCCCCGCCGGCGATCAAGACCAAGGCGGCGCCACCGGCAGGCGCACCCCGCGCGGCGGCGAGGGTCGCGAGTCCCAAGATCCCCGCGACGCAAAGGGCCAGCACGGCGCGCGGGGACCTCTTGATCAGGAGCCACAGCAGGACCCCGAGGGCGACCACAGCGACGGGGGCGACGATGATCACGTCGTTCGCCCCCGGACGGCCAGGCGCCCGGCGATCTCCGTTCCCGTCCCCGGCTGCGAGCGGATGGTGAGCGTCCCGCCGAGCGCGGCGAGCCGGTCCTCCATGTTCTGAAGGCCTGATCCGCGCACGACCGCGTTCGGGTCGAACCCAGGGCCGTCGTCCTTCACGGCGAACGAGACCTCATCGCCGGCGGCCTCGACGCGGATCGCGACTCGGGTCGCGCCGTGCTTCGCCGCGTTCTGCATCGCCTCGAGGCAGCAGAAGTAGATCGCCGTCTCGATCGCGGGATCGAACCGGTCGCCCTCCTTACAGGAAACCGTCGCCCGCAGGCCCGCGCGCTTCGCCTGCGCCCGAAGGGCTGCGGCGACGCCGCGCTCGGCGAGGACCGGCGGGTAGATGC
>JBASRP010000152.1:0-1661 GCA_049273905.1 Actinomycetota bacterium | reverse complement strand
GCCTTGCTCGGCGCGGGCGTCGGGACGGGCGTGACCTACGTCGCGCTCGACAACAACAACGCCACGAGCGGCACCGGTTCGACGCGGGCGCCGGTCATCAACGCGTCGGGCCAATCACTCGAGGCCGTCGCGGCGGTCGCCAAGGCGGTTCTGCCGAGCATCGTCCGCATCGACGTGACCGAGGGCGGGTTCGGCGGTGAAGGGACCGGCTCCGGCGTGATCTACCGTGAGGACGGTTACATCATCACGAACAACCACGTCGTCGAAGGCGCGACCGATATCCAGGTGACGCTCGCGAGCGGCGAGGAGCTCGCCGCGCGTCTCGTCGGCACCGCGTCGAACGCCGGCGTCGACATCGCCGTGGTGAAGGTTGATCGCAGCGGCTTGCCGGTCGCACGGTTCGGCTCCGTCGCGGACCTCGAAGTCGGCGACCTCGCGGTCGCGCTCGGGAGCCCGTTCGGACTGCAGGGAACCGTCACCGCCGGCGTCATCAGCGCGCTGCACCGCAACATCACGATCGGTATCGGCGCGCGCTTCTCGGACGGTATCCAGACCGACGCCCCGATCAACCCGGGCAACTCCGGTGGGGCGCTGGCGAACGCGGACGGCAAGGTCGTCGGGATCAACACCGCGATCCTCGGCGGCAGCGGCGGCAACATCGGGGTCGGATTCGCCATCCCGATCGACATCGCCAGGAAGGTGGCCGACCAGATCATCTCGTCCGGCCGGGCCTCGCTCGCCTTCATCGGGATAAGTGGGCAGAACCTCCCCGACGAGCGCGGCGCCCTGGTCCAAGAGGCCGTTTCCGGAGGGCCGGCGGCCCGCGCCGGCATCCGCTCGGGCGATATCATCGTTGAGCTGGGTGGCAAGCAGATCCGCTCGATGGACGAGCTGATCGCCGCGCTGATCCAGCGCCAGGTCGGCGAGACCGTCACCGTCGTCTACGTGCGTAGCGGAGACAGGCACACGGGGCGCGTCAGGCTGGCCGCGAGGCCGCAGAACTCGTAGCCCCCTCCGGGCGCGGGTCCGCGCCGGAGGGAGGACGCAGTGCTGAACGTCGGTTGGGGCGAGATGACGCTGATCGCGCTCGTCGCCATGATCGTGTTCGGGCCGAATCGCCTCCCCGAGATCGCGCGCAGCGCGGGCAAGTTCATCCGTCAATTCCAGCGCGAGACGACGCGCGCGATGGCCGACCTGAAGGACGGTCTCGAGCCGATCAACGTGGGGATCTTCGACGAGCCCGACGCGGGAACCGCAACCGATCCCGTCGGAGCCGGCTCTGTGGAACCCGTCACGGGGACGCCGGCGACGAAGCCGCTCGCCACGTCACGGAGGAAGACCGCGACGACGCCGAAGCGCCGCGCGCCGCAAACGCGCGCACGCACGACCACCGCATCGTCGCGCAAGTCAGCCGCGAAGCGTCCCGCCACGAAGCGTCCCGCCCGCCGAGCCGCCCCGGCGCGCAAGCCGCGCCGGCGCGCGTGATCACGGTTTGAGCAAACGGACGTCCCGGGCTCGCCGCCCCGGCCTCGTCCGTCCTTTGATGCGTCTCGCCGGCGCCGCCGCGCTGGGCGTTGCCGCGCAAGAGCGCATCCACGACGCCGACGAGCGTGCGCGCGCCCTGATCGCGAACCGCCGCAGCGAAACGCTCGACCGCGCCC
>JBASRP010000151.1:0-8838 GCA_049273905.1 Actinomycetota bacterium | reverse complement strand
GGGCACGCGGGGTCGTGCGGAGGTGGAGACCGACTTCGTGCGGAAGACGGTTCTCCTTGCGCGAGTTGCAGCGCTTGCACGCGGCCACCACGTTGTCCCACGTGTGCGTCCCACCGCGGCTGCGCGGCATCACGTGATCGACATTCTCCGCCGCCGACCCGCAGTACTGGCAGAGGTGGTGGTCCCGTATGAAAACGGCCCGGCGCGAGAGGCTCGCGCGGGCTCGCAACGGCACTTTGACGAAGTACTTCAGCCGGATGACCGACGGGATGGGAACATCGAGGCGTTCGGAGTGGAGAGCTCCGCCGTCCTCGTGGAGGATCTCAGCTTTCTGCTTGAGGACGAGAACGACCGCGCGTCGTATCGGAACGACGCAGAGGGGCTCGTACGTCGCGTTGAGGACGAGCGCTCTCCCCAACCGGATCGGTCCTCCCCATCCACGCTGGATGCGCAGACGGAATCGAGTATAGCAAGGCGTATCCGCTGTTTTCCGGGGGTTTCAACGGTTCCCGAGGAGAGGTCGGGTCAGCGGGGTGGGTGGGAGGACGGAAGACTCTGGGACGAGAGGGGTTGGTGCGTTCAGTACCCGCGTCGGAGCGTGATGATGTCCTTCGCGGAGGTCATCGTGAAGAACCCGCGCATGCCTTGAGCGCGGTGGATGCGGCAGTAGAAGGGGTAGCGCCCCGGCCGGAGGGTGATCGGGCGCGTGTACTCCTCCTCCCCCGGCGCGACGTCCATGCTGATCCCCGACGCGGGGATCGTCACGTTGTGGAGGACCTCGTCCTTGTTGTGGAGCTCGATCTGTTCCGACAGCGACAGCGAGAACCCGACCGGGTCGAAACGCGACCATTCGGCGTCGACGTCGAAGTAGTACACGCCCGCGCCAGGCGCTTCGGTCTCGTCGTTATCCTCGTCTTCCTCGCTCTCCTCCGTCTTCGCGCCGCCCTCCATGGCCTCGCCGCGCGGCACCGACGCCGTCGGACGCGGTGAGGACGTCGACAACGCCGCCGTCGGCTGTGCAGCTTTCTCCGCACACGCGGAGATGAGGAGCGCGAGCGCAACGAGCATGACGGAGAGCAACGACCTGCGCATGCGTACGACCTTACTGCGGACGGCGCGTTCGCGTTGAGCGCGTTCCGGCCTTCTTCCGCAACGCTTCTTCTGCACTCTCTTCCGCTTCTTTCGTAACGACCGCACGGTCCGCGAGCGGGAAGTGACACGCGGCGACCTGTCCCTCGCGGTGCGGCGTGAGCACCGGGTCGTCCTCGGAGCACTTGGGGAACTGCGCGTTGGGACAGCGCGGGTGGAAACGACAACCCGAGGGTGGATCGATCGGCGACGGCACGTCGCCTTCGAGAACGATGCGCTTGCGTGCGGTCGCCAGTCTCGGGTCCGCGATCGGAACGGCCGAAAGCAACGCCCCCGTGTAGGGGTGTTTCGGATTCTGGTAGAGCGTCTCGCCGGTCGCCATCTCGACGATACGCCCGAGGTACATCACCGCGACGCGGTCGCTCATGTGTTTCACGACCGACAGATCGTGCGCGATGAAGACGTACGTCAGGTTGAACTCCTGCTGGAGATCCTCGAGAAGGTTGAGGACCTGCGCCTGCACCGATACATCGAGGGCCGACACCGGTTCGTCGGCGACGATGAGGCGCGGTCGCAGCGCGAGCGCCCGTGCGACGCCGATACGTTGCCGCTGACCGCCGGAGAACTCGTGGGGGTAGCGGTTGTAGTGCTCGGGGTTCAGCCCCACGCGTTTCATCAGGTCCTGAACCTCGCCCTTGATCTTGTCCTTCGGAAGCGTCTTATGGATCGCCATCGGCTCGCCGATGATCGAGCCGACCGCCTTCCGCGGGTTCAAGCTCGCGTAGGGGTCCTGGAAGATCATCTGCATCTCCCGACGCAGCGGCCGCATGTCCTTCCGGTTGAGGTTCGTGATGTCCTGGCCGTCGAAGTGGATGCTCCCTTCGCTGACGTCGAAGAGCTTGGTTATCAGGCGGGCCGTGGTCGATTTCCCGCAGCCCGTCTCTCCGACGAGTCCGATGGTTTCGCCGGGATAGACCTCCAGATCGATGCCGTCCACGGCATGGACGTCGCCGACGTGCCGCTGGAAGATGATCCCGCTCTTGATCGGGAAGTACTTCTTCACTCCCGTGAGCTTCACGAGCGGCGTGCCCGTGCGCGCGGCCGCGGGCTCGTTCTGCATCTGAACCGTCACAGCCTTGCCACCTCCGACCCGAAGACACGCCTCTTCTCTTCGAGGGACAGGAAGCAGCGATCTGCGTGCGGGAAATCGTACGCCTCGAGCTCGGGAACCTCGGTCTTGCAGCGGTCGAAGACGTACGGACAGCGCGGGTGGAACGCACACCCCTTCGGGACGAATATCAGCGACGGCGGACTCCCCTTGATCGGGCGGAGGCGCTCTTGCTTCTCGTCGAGCCGGCTGATCGATTGCAGGAGGCCCCACGTGTACGGGTGCTGCGCCTCGTAGTAGATATGGTCGCGCGTCCCGCTTTCGACGATCTTTCCGGCGTACATCACTTGGACGTTGTCTGTATGTTCGGCGACGACGCCCATATCGTGCGTGATCATCACGATCGCCGACTGGAATTCTCCGCGGATCCGGTCGATCAGATCGAGGATCTGCGCCTGGACGGTGACGTCGAGCGCCGTCGTGGGTTCGTCGGCGATCAGGACCGCGGGGTTGAGCGCCAGCGCCATCGCGATCATCGCGCGCTGGCGCATACCACCGGAGAACTCGTGGGGGTACTGCTTCGCGCGCTCGTCCGGCTTCGGGATGCCGACGCGGCCGAGCATGTCGACGGCGCGCGCCCACGCCTCTGGCTTAGTGATCGGTTCGTGCACGCGGATCGCTTCCACGATCTGCGTGCCGACCCTGTACAGCGGGTGTAGCGAGGACATCGGATCCTGGAAGATCATCGCCATCCCCGCGCCGCGGATCTTGCGGAACTCCTCCTTCGGAAGCTCCAGGACGTTCCGCCCCCGGAACAGGATCTCGCCTTCGATACGCGCCTCTTTCCGGGTGACGAGTCCCATCACGGTCAGGAACCCGACGCTCTTCCCCGACCCGGACTCCCCCACCACTCCGAGGCGCTCCCCCGGCTCGATCTTGAAGGAGATGCCGTCGACGGCCTTGACGATGCCGTCCGGCGTCGGGAAATGGACCTTCAGGTCGCGAACCTCGAGAACGGGGTCAGCCACGAGATGCCCCCCGACGGTCCGCGGAAGCGCTCACGCGTATCTCACGCGGGGATCGAGGTACGCGTACACGATGTCGACGATCAGGTTCATGATCGTGATCCCCAGTGCGGCGAACACGACGACCGCCATCACCACCGGGAGATCGTTCCGGAACACCGCGTCGACCGTGTAGTTGCCCAAACCCGGGATGTTGAAGATCCGCTCTGTGACGATCGCTCCGCCGACCAGCTGGCCGAAGTCGAGACCGACCATCGTGACGACGGGCGTAAGACTGGACCGCAAGCCGTGCTTCAAGACCACCTGCCGCTCAGGGAGACCCTTGGCCCGCGCGGTCCGGATGTAGTCCTCGCTCATCACCTCGATCATGTTGCCGCGGACCATGCGCGCGTAGAACGCGGCGAACAGTAGGGCGAGGACGCTCCACGGCATAAGGAAGTGCGTGAACCATTCGAAGGGATTGTCGCTGAAGGAGAAATAGCCGGTCCCCGGCGCCCAATGGAGCTTGTACCAGAAGAAGTACAGGCTCAGGTAGCCGAGCCAGAAGACCGGGGCGGACACGCCGAATAACGCGAACCCCATGGCGCCTCGATCGAAGATCGTTCCGCGCTTGCGCGCGGAGATCACCCCGATGGGGATGCCGACCAGAAGCCAGATGATCAGCGCGCCGGTGGCGAGCTGGAGCGTCACCCACACCTTCGAGAAGATCAGATCCTTGACCGGTGTCCGGGTGGTGAACGAGAAACCGAAGCCGGGCCAGCCGTACTCGTCCCCGAAGAACAGATGTTTCGCGAACCGGCCGTACTGCACGTAGATCGGCTGGTCCAAACCGAGCTGGTCCTTCACGGCGGCGATCGTTGCCGGAGTCGGGCTGCGGCCCGCGAACGCCACGGCCGGGTCGCCCGGCGGGAGGATGTAGAAAACGAGGAACGCGAAGAGCGTCATGACGAGGACGATGACGACGACCCAGAGGAGCCTCCGAACGATGTATGCGCCCATGATCCGCCTCCAGCACGCTCCCCGTGCCGCCCTATGTTGCAGGGAGGATGAGCCGCCCGTCTAGGGGCGGCTCATCCTCCTGCCTCTTACCGCGTTACTGGACCTGCTTCGATGAGTCGACCGCGACGTGAACGAAAGCGATCTCCCCGGACCCACCCTGGTCGAACTCGTAGTTCGTGACTGCGTCACTCGTGAGAGTGATGTTGTTCGCCCAGAGGTAGGGGATCCACGGAACCATCTCGTTCATCGTCTTCTGGTCGAGCGCGGCCCAACAGTCGTTCCGCGCGTCGCCCACCTTCGCCTGGCATTCCGCGATCCCGGCGTCCGCGCTCGGGATTCCACCCGACGGGAACGGGATCTTGATCTTCGTCGATTGAGCCTTCGTCAGACCGAGGAAGGCGAAGTTCTGTGTCGCCGTCACGTTGATGGCGGCACTCGACAACAGCGGTGTGTAGAAGGTCCCCGCGTCCGCGAAGTCCTTCCCCCAGCCCGCTCCCGATCCGATCGGAGGTGTCACCGTCGGGACCTGAACGGTCGAGTAGTAGCTGTCGACCGCCCTCGTCTTCAACGTGATTCCGATCTTCGCGAGGCTGTTCTCGACGATCGTCGCGATGTTCGGGTACGGGTCGGCGCTACGCGTGATGTGCACGACGTTCTTGCACTGCCTCGCGTCGCAGATCCCGTCCTTGTTGGTGTCGTACTTCGACTTCTTCATCTCCTCCTTGGCCGCGTCCAGGTTGCCCGAGTGGTTGGGCGACGCGTAAGGATCGAACTCGCCCGCCTTCAACCGACCGAGGACGTCCGGCGGGATGATGTGCTCGGCCGGGATCCCGGCGTACTTACCGCCGCGCGCCCGGACCAAGGCGGTCTTGTCCATGATGAAGTTCGCCGCCTTGCGAACCGCGATGTCGTCGAACGGCGCCTTGTTCAGCGCCATCGACAGGTACCACGTGCGGTCGCCCGGGTCGACGTGGATGTTGTCTTTCACCGTCGCGTCCGTTTCGCCCTTGTTGAGCGTGGCCGGCGATACCGTCACCTCGCCGTCGTCAACCTGGCCGAGAAGGACCTTCTTCTCGATGTCGTCGCGGTTCGTGTTCAACGTCATCTCGATGCGATCGACGAAGTTGCTGCGCATGTCCTTGGTGTCCGTGCTGGCGTCGTAGTTCGGGTTGCGCACGAGTTTCGTGAACTGCGTCGGGTCGTGCCCGGCAGCGGGCGCAGCCTTCGCCTTGTCGCAGCTCGAGATGTCGACCTTGTCGATCCCTTCGAGCATGTACGGACCGGTGCTGATCTGCAGGCGGCCGTACTCGCCGGCCTTGGTCGCGCACTTCGCGACCTCTTCGGGGATCGGCGCGCCGACGGGCATGGCCATGCGGTAACGGAAGTCACCCGTCGGTTGGGTCAGTTTGAAGACGATGGTCTTGTCGTCCGGCGTGGTGATGCCGGAGACCGTCGTCGCCTTCTTCTCGGTCACCGCGGTGAACCCTTCGATCGCCGCGAAGTACGTCGGCCCGGGACCGGATGCGCTGATGTCGAGGTTGCCGGAGCGGGCGATCGCATAGGCGATGTCCTTCGTCGTGACCGCTCGGTTGACCGGCGGGCCGAACTTGACGTCCTTGATCTTGAACGTCCACGTCAGGCCGTCCGCCGATACCTGTCCGGTGTCGGTCGCCAGGTCCGGCTTGATCTCGTCGCCGCCCTTGGACGCGAGTTTGTGGTTGTACCCGAGGAGCGGCCGGTGCATCGCGTAGAACCAGTCCCACGCGAAGCCCAGATACTCACCCGTGGGGTCGAGGTCGGCGTCCCACAGGAGCTGGTCCGTCTGGATGCGGAAGGTGCCGCCCTTCGCGACGTTGTCTGTGCCCTTGTTGTCCCCTCCGCCACACGCCCCGGCGACGAGTGTGAGCGCCGCCAGAAGCGCGAGGAATACCACGAGTCTCTTCTTTGCCACGTTGCCCCCCTTCTCCAGACCGCGTCCTTGCGGTCTTCGTCGTGCAGCACAACCGTCTTTCGCGAACTAACTCCCGCGCAAGGTTATCGTCACCGCCCCTCTGATCCCGTCATGCTCGGGAGGTCTTCGGATCCAGCGCATCGCGCAATCCGTCGCCGAGCAGATTGAAACCGAGCGTCGTGAACAGCAGGAACAAACCCGGGAAGATCATCAGCCAGGGCCGGATCTCGTAGAGCGACGTCGCCTCGGAGATCATCCGGCCCCACGACGGAGTCGTCGGCGGGATCCCGAGTCCGAGGAAGGACAGGTACGCCTCGAATAACACGTTCGCCGGGATCACCAGCGTCGAGTAGACGATGATCGGACCGACGAGGTTCGGAAGGATCTCGCGGAAGATGATCCGCCGATTGCTCGCGCCGAGCGAGCGAGAGGCCTCGACGAACTCGCGCTGCGCGACCGAGAGCGTTTGGCCGCGCATGATGCGCGCGATGTACGGCCAGCTGAAGAACACGATGATGAAGACGACCAGCGGTAACCCCGGCTCGATGATCCCGGCGCATCCCTGGACGGCGCAGGCCGCAGCGATCCCGATCGCGAAGACCAGCAGCGGCATCGACAGGATCACGTCGATGACGCGAGAGACGACGGTGTCGACCCACCCGCGGAAGTAGCCCGCACATATACCGAGGATGACGCCGATGGCGACGGCGATCCCTCCCGCGAGCACGGCCACCGTCAGCGAGGTCCGCGTCCCGTAGATGACACGGATGAACACGTCTCGGCCGACGCCGTCGTTCCCGAACCAGAAGTTTCCGGTCGGGCCCGGTGGTAATCCGATGTCGTTGATCAGGTCGAGGTGCGTCTGGTTCGGGGCGTGGCCGACCAGCTTCGATATCAGCGGAGCGAGGATCGCGATGACGATGAGAAGGATCACGAAGATACCGCCGGCGATGGCGACCCTGTCCTTCTTGAACCGCAACCAGACGAGCTGCCAAGGGGACTTACCTTCGACTTCACCCTCGCCGGAGGAGAGATCCGTCGGAGCCGGCGCCCCCGCGAGAAGGGTCGGATCAGTAGTGGCCACGTACGCTCCCCGGCTCGGCCGCGAATGGCCTGATCACGGGCGGCATCCTATACAGGACAAAAACGGCCTGGCAAGGATTCGCAGGCCCATCCGCTGAGGTCAGAGCGTTGTTCTGCAGCGCGCGCACGCGATTGGGCGTCCCGGACCCTCCGCCCCTCCTTCACCCCGGGTTTACGTTCGGTTCGGGCTCCGGGATTGAACCGCCCCGCGCCGGGGCTCCGTATCCAGCGAGTGCGACGGCCTCGGATCGCGTCGATCGGACCGAGCGTGTGCCCCGAAGGACGGGGTGTCGGCGTTGCACCGCCGCGTACAATGACCGCCTGATCGCCCGGGAGGAACTTCGTGCCGCCACGGAAGAACGCGCGCGCTAACGGCGACTTCGCCTCCGCCTTCGAACGCATCCGTACGACGATCGAACAGGTCATCCAGGGCAAGAGCGAGCAGATCAGACTCGCCCTCGTCTGCATGCTGGCCGAAGGACACCTTCTCATAGAGGACGTCCCGGGCGTCGGCAAAACCCTCCTCGCGAAGTCGATCGCGAAGACGATCGGATGTACCGCGGGACGCATCCAGTTCACACCCGACCTGCTGCCGACCGACATCACCGGCGTCAACGTCTTCGATCAAGAGCACGGCGACTTCGAGTTCCGCCAGGGTGCCGTGTTCGCGAACCTCGTTCTCGGCGACGAGGTGAACCGCGCGTCGCCGAAGACGCAGTCGGCTCTGCTCGAAGCGATGGAAGAGCGGCAGGTGACCGTCGACGGCGTGACGCACCCGCTCCCCGATCCCTTCATGGTGATCGCCACGCAGAACCCGGTCGAGCACGAGGGGACGTACCCGTTGCCCGTCGCGCAACTCGACCGCTTCCTGATGCGCTTGTCGATCGGATACCCGAGCGCCGCCTCCGAGATCGAGGTGCTGCACCGGCACGGCAAGCACTCGGCCCTCGACGAGATCGAAGCCGTGACCAACGCCCGCACGATCTTGGCGATGATCGAGGCGACGCGTCAGGTGCACGTCGCCGAGACATTGAACAACTACATCGTGGAGCTCGTCACCGCGACGCGCGAGACGTCGGAGCTCGCTCTCGGCGCAAGCCCGCGCGCCTCACTCGCGCTTCTGCGCGCGTCCCGCGCGTTCGCCGCGTCGGAGGGCCGCGACTACGTGATACCGGACGACGTGAAGGCGTTGGCGGGTTCGGTGCTCGCGCACCGTCTCTTCGTCGCGCCCGAAGCGGAGATGAGCGGCCGGGCCGCGCTCGACGTGATCGAGGACCTCGTCTCCTCCGTCGCGGTTCCCATCCGAGGGTAGGCGTGCCGACCCGGCGTGGGCGAGCGCTCCTCGTCGGAGCGCTGGGCCTCTACTTCGTCGCACGGATCCTTTCGGTCGACGAGTTGTTCTCCGTCGCGGCGGCGTCCTCGATCCTTCCGGGGCTCGCGATGATCGCGGTGCGCTGGGCGCGGTACCGGCTCGGGTTCTCGCGCAGCGTCGAGCCGCGCCGCCTGTTCCCCGGCGGGCGTCTCGCCGTTCGCTTCAGTGTGCGCAACCTCGGACACCTGCCGAGTCCTCCTCTTCTCTTGAC
>JBASRP010000150.1:0-5074 GCA_049273905.1 Actinomycetota bacterium | reverse complement strand
AAGGAACGCGGCTCGGCGTCGGTCGAGTTCGCCGCGGTCCTGCCCCTGGTCTTGATCGCGCTCCTGCTTGTGGTGCAAGTGGCACTGGTCGTTGCCGAGCAACTCGTCGTCCAGCACGCCGCGCGCGAGGGCGCCCGCGAAGCCGCCGTCTGGAATGACGACGCCCGCGCCCGCGACGCCGCGCTCCGCGCAGGGGACCTCGACTCCGACCGCGCCACCGTCGAAGTGTCGCCATCAGACCGTGAGGTCGGCACGCCGGTCACCGTCACGGTGCGCTATCGCGTGCCTCTCGTCGTGCCCTATGTGGCGCGGTTCCTCCCCGAGGACGTCACGTTGACGGCGACGAGCGTCTATCGGGTCGAGCGCGAGAGCGGCGCTTGATCCGGTGCGAGCGCGGTTCGGTCTCGATCCTCGTTGCTGCTGGTGCGCTCCTGTTCTCACTGTTCGCGCTCGCTGTCGCCGACCTCGGTGTGATGCTCGTCGCGCGTGGTCGTGCCCAAGCCGCCGCGGACGCCGCGGCGTTGGCCGCCGTCGCGCAGCAGGCGCCGATCTTCGATCAGGGCAGCGACCCGGACGCCGCTGCGCGCGACACGGCGCAACGCAACGGCGTCACGCTTCTGTCGTGCACCTGCGAGGTCGGGACCACCGATGCGACCGTCGAAGTCGAGCTCTCCCCGCGCCTCGGTTTTCTCTCCGGCTGGTTCGGACGCCGCGTGCACGCGACGGCACGCGCGCACCTCGATGAGGACGTCCTGACCTACCGCGAGAGCACCCCGACGCCGATGCCGTCTCCGTCGCCGACTTGATACGCTCCGGCCGTGCCGCTGCCGCGAAGCATCCTGCGCCTCACCGACGAGGAGCTCGACGAGCTCCTCACGACCGAGATGACGTTGCGCGCGGGAACCGTGAGCGAAGACGGCATGCCGCACGTCGCTCCTCTGTGGTTTATCTGGTACGACGGCGCGATCTGGCTCAACTCGCTGCGGCGCAGCCGTCGCACCGCCGACCTCGCCGCGGGGTCCAAGGTCGCGCTCTGCGTCGACACCGGCGACACCTACTGGGAGCTGAAGGGCGCCGTGCTCTACGGCACGCCCAGGGAAGCCACAGACGATCCTCAGCTTTCCGACGCGCGGAAGGCGTTCGCGCAGAAGAACTGGGGGATCGAGGATCTCCCGCCCGAGATCAAGAGTCACGTCTGGCTGAAGCTCGTCCCGGAAAAGATCGTCTCCTGGGATTTCGCCAAGATCCCGGCGGGGAAGGACCCCCGCATCAAGTACGGCCCGAAACCACCCGATTCAACGACTACGTGACGGCGAACCTCCGGGCTCGCCTGCTCGTTGAAGGGATTGCCGGAATGTCGGAAGCGGTGACGCACGCCCCGCGTGCGACACCTCTGCGAAAAGAACCAAGCGGGCAAGGCGCCGCCATCGCGCGGCCCGCGCTGTGCTAATAGTTGGAGGACCGATGACGCCGAACGACCACGAAGCCTGGCCCGCGGACTCGACCCATTACGAACCGCGCAGGCCGGCCACCCGCAAAGAGTTCATCGGCAAGCGTGTGCTTGCCTCGTTCGGATTCCTGCTGGGGTGCGTCCCGCGCCGTCGTTCGGGGCGTCGCGCTCTCGGCATCCTCACGATCATCATGGCGTTCGCGGGAACGGGGCTTCTGACCTACCCGCTCGTCACCGACATCTGGGCGAAGAGCCGCCAGAACAACCTCAAGAAGGAATTCAACAGCCAGCAGGCGATCGATCTCTACAAGCGTCGTCAGATCAAGATCGGCGGTGCGCTCACGCGTCTCCACATCCGCGACTTCGGCGGCTGCAAGACGTGCCCCGACATCAACGTGATCGTCGTCGAGGGGATCAGCGGCAACGCGCTCCGCGCCGGCGCCGGACACTACCCGACGACCGCGCTGCCCGGCGATCAAGGGAACGTCGCGATCGCCGGCCACCGCACGGGTTTCGGCGAACCGTTCCGTCACCTCGACGCGCTCCGGCCGGGGGACCACATCGTTCTCGACACGCCGATCGGCACCTACACGTACGAGGTGATGAAGCCGCCGATCGAGGGTCACGGCAACCCGTGGATCACGAATGCGAAGGACACGAGCGTGATCTCGCCCACGATCGAGGCGGTGCTGACGTTAACGACGTGCGATCCTCCGCACACGTCGAAGAACCGATTGATCGTGCGGGCGAAACTGATCAGAAGCGAGATCGTCGCGTAACGACGATCACGCCCCCAAGTACGCCTCTTTGACCCGCGGATCCTCCAGTAGGTCCTTGCCCGTGCCTTCCATCGTGATCGCACCGGTCTCGAGCACGTAGGCGCGGTCGGCGATCCCGAGGGTCTGGAAGGCCATCTGCTCGACGAGCAGGATCGTCTTCCCCTCGTCCTTGAGCTGCTGGATGATCTCGAAGACCTGCTTCACGATCAGAGGCGCCAGCCCCATCGAGGGCTCGTCGAAGAGGAGGATCTTCGGTCGCGCCATCAGGGCGCGCGCCATCGCGAGCATCTGCTGCTCGCCGCCTGACATCAGCCCGGCCGCCTGATTGCGCCGCTTGCCGAGGATCGGGAACCGTTCGTACTGCTCGTCGATGTCCTTGTCGACCTCGCCGTCGGTGCGGTTGAACGCGCCGAGCATCAGGTTGTCGCGCACGGTTTGGTTCGGGAAAACCTTGCGGCCTTCGGGCGAGTGCGCGACGCCGAGCCGGGCGATCTTGTGCGCCTGCCACGCCTCGACGCGGTTGCCCATGATCGAGATGCGCCCGCGCACCGTCTTGTAGAGCTCCGACACGCCGGACACCGTCTTGAGCGTCGTCGTCTTGCCGGCGCCGTTCGATCCGATGATCGCCACCGTCTCGCCCTCGCGCACGTTGAAGCTCATGCCCTTTAGCGCCTCGACCGCGCCGTAGAACACGCGGAGCTCGCCGACCTCGAGGATGACGTCGCCGATGTCCGGGCGCACCGACGGTTCCGGAGCGGCCGCGGCCTCTACGTCCTTCTTCTTTCCGCGAACGGCGACGCCCTTAGCCATCTCTACGCTCCCAGGTGCTCGAGCGCTTCCGCGCCCAGGTATGCCTCGACCACGCGATCGTTCGCCTGCACCTCGGCCGGCGTTCCCTCCGCGATCTTCTTTCCGTAGTCCAAGACCGAGATGTGGTCGGAGACGCCCATGACGAGGTCCATGTGGTGCTCGATCAGGAAGACCGTGATGCCGGTTTCCTGGATGCGTCGGATCACCCCCATGAGGTCGCGCACCTCGGCCGGGTTCAACCCGGCGGCCGGCTCATCCAGGAGGCAAAGGATGGGATCCAGCGCGAGCGCCCGCGCGATCTCGAGATACCGCTGCGGGCCGTACGGCAGGGCCCCGGCCGGCACGTCCGCCCACTTCTCGAGCCCGACGAACTGCAGCAGGCCCATCGCTCGGGCTTTGATCTCGGCCTCTTCACGCCGGGCGAGCGGCGAACGGATCATGTTCGAGGTGAAGCCGGCCCGCGCTCGTGTGTGCAGGCCGACCATGACGTTCTCCAAGACCGACATGCGGCGCCAGATCTGGAGGTTCTGGAAGGTTCGCGCCATCCCCCGCTCGACCGTGACGAAGGCCGGCTTGCCGTCGATGCGCTCGCCGCCGAACCAGACCTCGCCCTCTTCGGGGACGTAGACGCCGGTGACGACGTTGATGAAGGTCGTCTTGCCGGACCCGTTCGGTCCGATCAGAGAGTGGATCGTTCCGCGCTCAACCTTGATCGAGACCTTGTCGTTGGCGCGGAGGCCGCCGAAGATCTTCGACATCTCCTTCGTCTCGAGCACGACGTCGCCGCCGGACACGCCTTCCGTGCGCACGCGCGGCCGCACGAGTGCCTCGGGCAGACGCACGGGCGGCGCCTCCGGATGCTTGCGCCTCTGGCGTGCCCGCCGGCGCTCCATGTTCTGGTTGAAGATCCCGACCGTCCCGGCCGGCGCCGTGATGACGCTCACGAGCGCGAGTACGGCAAGGATCGTCGTTGTCCAATTGAGCAGCGACACGTTGAGCAGGTCGCTGACGCGAGGGATGAGGAACACGCGGATGATCTGGACGCTCGCGGCGCCGACGATCGGGCCGGCCAGCGTTCCAGTCCCTCCGATGATCATCATGACGACGAACACGAAGGAGTCGCGGATATGGACCTGAAACGCTGTTCCCGGCGAGATCGATCCGGTCTTGAAGGTCGTGAGGATCGCTCCCGCGAGTGAGGCATATGCGGCGCTGATCATGAACGCGGTGACCTTCACCTTGTAGACGCGCACGCCGGACGACTTCGCCGCGATCTCGCTCTCGCGCACCGCCGTCATCCCGCGTCCCCAGCGACTCTTAACCAGGTTGCGCGCGAGGAAGAACAAGATCGAGAAGGCGATCACGATGAAGATGAAATAGTCGTAGTCGGTCATCGTGTGGTTCGTGAACGGGAACGTCACGATCCTGCGGGGCGGGCGGGCGAGATTCCCGACGGGCGTCTTGATGTCGGCGATCCCCTGCGCGGCGCCGAAGATTCCTTTGAGGAACTGGCTGTTGAACACGACGTAGAAGATCGGGACGAAAGCCAGCGTCACGATCGACAGATAAGCGCCTTTGACGCGCAGCGCGGGTAAGCCGAGGAGCGCCCCGACCGCCATGCCGAAGACCACGGCGGCGATCAACGAGATCCAGTGGTTGCCGAGGATGCCCGTGTCGAAATGCGTCGTGAGCACGCCGGTTGTGTATCCGCCGATCAAGACGAAGATCTGTTGCCCGAGGGAGAGCTGCCCGCCGTAGCCGGCGACGAGGTTCAGACCCATCACAACCATCGCGAAGGCGATGATCGTCTGGACCTCGAGGAACGTCGAAGCGTCGAAGCCCGGTAGCACGAACGGCCAGAGCATCAGCAGGACGATCAGGATCGCGAAGGTGATGCCGCCTGGCGTCGTGAGGACCTTGAACCGCGGTTCCGGTTTGCGCGCCAGCTCGGCCGCCGCCTCCCCCGACATCACCTCGAGGCGGTCTTGTTCGGGCGCCTCGGCCGGCATCGTCGCGACGTCGCCGTGCCCCGTAT
>JBASRP010000115.1:0-8368 GCA_049273905.1 Actinomycetota bacterium | reverse complement strand
TGTTCGTCGTGCGCTCGGCGGAGGCGAGGTAAGAGCGGACCGCCGCGTCGCGATCGCCAGCCATCTCGAGCAGGTGCGCGCGCACCGCATCGAGGCGGTGATGTCGCGCGATGCGATCGTCGGCTTGCAGGGCCTCGAGCATCGCGAGGCCGGCCTCCGGCCCCTTCGCCATCGCCACGGCGACGGCGTGGTTCAGCGTGACGATCGGGTTCGGCGCGACGCGCTCGAGCACTTCGTAGAGGCCGACGATCTCGTCCCAGTCGGTTTCCTCGACCTTCGTCGCTTCGTCGTGCACCGCGGCGATCGCCGCCTGCAGCTGATACGGACCCGCGCGCCTCTTCGACAGCGCCTCGGTGAGGATCGCCACGCCCTCTTGGATCGCCGGCTGATCCCACAGCGTTCGATCCTGCTCGGACAGCGGGATCAGCGTGCCGTCGATCTTCGCGCGCGCGGCCCGCCGCGCGTCGGTCAGCAGCATGAGCGCCAGTAATCCGGCGACCTCGGGGACGTCCGGCAACAGCCGGTGGACCTCGCGGGTCAGCCGGATCGCCTCGTCCGTCAGCTCGCGACGCTGGAGATCGGGCCCGGAGCTCGCCGTGTACCCCTCGTTGAAGATCAGGTACAAGACCTGCAGAACCGCGTCGAGCCGTTCGGCTTGTTCCTTCTCCGGCGGCATCTCGAACGGGATGCCCGACGACTTGATCGTTCCCTTGGCGCGGCTGATGCGCTGCGCCATCGTCGACTCGGGGACGAGGAACGCGCGCGCGATCTCCGCCGTCGTCAAACCGCCGACGGCGCGAAGCGTCAGCGCGATCTGCGAGTTCGGGGACAACGCGGGATGACACGACATGAAGAGGAGCGTGAGCGTGTCGTCCTCGTCCGGCAGCAGATCCTCGTCGGGCGGGCGGGCCAGGAGTCCGCCTTGCGGCGCGAGAGACGCCGTCGCGTCCTCGCGGCGCCGGCGCGCCTCATCGCTGCGGAGCTGATCGGTGAGACGACGGGAGGCGACGGTGATGAGCCACGCGCGCGCATCGTCCGGCATCCCGTGCTGCGGCCACTGGACCGACGCGGCGAGGAGCGCCTCTTGCACCGCGTCCTCCGCGGCGTCGAAGTGGCCGTACCGGCGGACGAGCGCGCCGAGGACCTGCGGCGCCAGCTGGCGCAGCAGGTCTTCGGAAAAGGTTTGCGTCGTCACATCTCGGTGCCGGCCTCGTCCATGATCGGCCGCACTTCGACCGCCCAGAAGCGCGAAGCCGGATCCTTCGCGACGATCTCGACCGCGCGCTCGATGCTATCGACGTCGAGGACGTAGTACCCGGCGAGGTATTCCTTGGCCTCCGCGTACGGTCCGTCCGTCGCCTGCGTCCCGCCGTTGCGGACGCGCACGGTCTTCCCCGTCGCCGGGTGCGCCAGCGCCGACCCGCCGAGGAACTCGCCGGTGCCCTGGAACTCGTTGATGAAGACGTCCGCTTCAGTCATCAGCGCGTCGCGGTCCTTCTCCGACAGGGATTCGAACGCATCGGGATTGTTATAGATCATCGCGAGGTACTTCATGACGACTCCTTCCCATCCCGGCGCCGCCGTCCGGCGCCTCTCAGCAGGGACGTCGGCGCGGCGGGCCGGGTTTCGACATCACAACGCAAGAAGTTTGGGCATCCTGCCCGGCTGAAGCGTACCGAGCCGTTCCGGGGCGCGTCAGTGCAGCGTGGGACGGCGCAGAGCCTCGTCGGCGTCGCGAACCATCCGCGCGACGATCTCGGACGCCGGGAGGATCTCGGTCGCCATCCCGGCGATCTCGCCCGTGACGGGGAGAACCTCATGTGGGCGGCCTTGCCGGGCGGCCGTCATCACCTCCGCGGTAAGACGCTCGCGATCCCGGGCTACCTCCTCGTCACGGCCGAGCCACTCGTCGACGAACGCGTTGCGCAGGAGCCGCGGCGCCGTCTCGAACCCACCCTGACTCGGAGGAGGCACGAGGTGGTTGGCGAAACTGGCGCGCACCGTGTCCTCGGAACGGGCCGCAAGGATCGCTTCCTTCCACGCCTGCGGGACCTCGGCCTCGATCGAGGTGAGGAAACATGTCCCGACGTTCACGCCCGACGCACCGAGAACCAGCGCAGCGGCGAGGCCACGACCGTCGCCGATCCCACCTGCCGCCACGACGGGGATCGGATGCACGGCGTCGACAACTTGGGGCACGAGGACGATCGTTCCCGGCGCGCCGCCGAAACCCCCCGCCTCGTTGCCTTGCGCGATGATGACATCGGCCCCGTCGTCGGCCGCACGTCGCGCTTGATCGACCGTGTGGATCTGCTGGACGAAGATCGCACCCACGTCGTGCGCGCGTTTGATGAGATCGGCAGATTGGCCGAGCGCGAACGAGATCACCCGCGGCGCCGCATCGAGCACCGCCCGGAAGACGTCTTCGATGTACGGCCGCATCGTGTGATTGATCGCGAAGGGACGCGATGTCAGCTCGGAAAGACGCGCGGCGTCTTCACGCACCTGATCCGGGCTCCGCAACGCCGTGGGCAGACTGCCGAGAGCGCCGGCTTCCGAGACGGCGGCCGCGAGTCCGACCGATGGCGGCCACGGTCCCCCAAGTGGGCCTTGGATGATCGGGTGGTCGATACCGAGGAGATCGCAGAGAGATGTGCGAGGCATGGTTTCCCCCTCCATGCGTCGACGGATGCCCTCGCGATGCTAGCGCAGCGGCGTTCCGGCCAGCCGGGAAGCGTTACGGCTGCCAGGTGGGGTCGCCGGGGCCCGAGACGTTCGGCTCGAGCATCCAGGGAGTGCACTTCGCGGGCGCGCCGCCCAGCGCGGGGAAGCCGAGCTGGAACGCGCCCTTGATCATCGTGCACATGACGTGGTCGCCGAGCGTCTTCGAGACGTTGAAGAAGTAGTTGTCGTTGTCGATGGGCGAGACGCCCCACGTCGCCGGCTCTTGCGGATCGCCGTCGAAGAACGACTTCCGGATCGGCTCCGGGTAGCCCTCGGGCGTCGGCGCGATCAGGTAGCCGAGCTGGTCGTTCGCGAGGCCAAAGATCCAAGTCGGCTGCGTCGCCCGGACCGCAGCGATGACGCCGTCGCGGATGCTCGGGTACGCCTCACCGGGCGCGGAAACCATAAGGATGTCGCCGACGCGGTACGCGCCCACCCATGTGCCGAGGATCGTGCCGGTCAGATACGGCGGCAGGATGCCCCGGGCGATCGGCGCCCCCACATAGTCGCCGCCGTAGTTGAGACCGAACAGGACGGCGGAATCTGACAGATCACGGATGAACAGCTCGCGGTAGTCGACACCGGGGACCGTGATCGTGCGCTCGTTGGCGACGGCGCGCGTCACCCACGCCTCCACGCGCCGGGCGAACTGCGAGATCGGACACGAATCCTTCGTCCTCTTGTCGAAGTCGAACGCGGTCCAACGCTTGCTCAAAGGCTCGAGGAACTTCCCCGGGTTCGCCGAGGAGGTCACGCACGCGCGGTCGTTCGGCTGCGTGCGCCCGACGTCGCCGACGATCGTGACGGCGGTTGCGCCCGGATAGCGGCGCTCGAGGTACTTCGAGAGCGTGCTGACCCAGTCGGACGACACGTACTGGTTGTCGCTCCCGCCGACCGTGGCGTGGATCGCCGCGTTCACGAGGACGGCGAAAGGCGGCGTCTTCGGACGCTTCGGGTCGAACGCGCGCAGCACACGCACCTGTGTATCGGTGTTGTCGTTGGAGTGATCGAGCTCGGGAGACACGATCCCGACAGGACTGCCGCCGCAGAACTGGTTCGCGAAGATGCGCAACGGCGACTGCGAGTCGGGTCCGCACGGCTGCGGCGTCTCGATCGCCGACTGCTTCAGGATCGCCGGCCGCATCTTCTTCACCGCTTCGACGATCGCCGCGACCGCGAGGTCCTTCACGCGCGCGAGATACTCGTCCGGCACGAATCCCCAGACACCGGTCATGTCTTGTCCGGCGTGCGAGTGATCGGACGAGATCACGATCGATCCCGCCTCGAGTCCGGCGACCTGCGTGGCCGCCGCCGCGCGGATGTCGTCGAATCCGTACGGGCGCAGAGCGCCGGTGCTGAGGTTCGGCTTGTAGGTGGGGAACGTCCCTTGGTTGTCGAGATCGACGAGCACGATCGTCTTCTTGCCGTCTCCGATCGCGAACGCGCGCACCCACGGCGCGAACGGGTTGTCGCCGATGAGATCCTTCCCCGCCGCGTTCTTCCCCATCACGCCGATCGCGTGGCGATCCCCGGTCGGCAGTTGGAGGAACTGATCCTGCGGGCCCACACGGCCGGACCCCAGTCCATAGCCGCCCATGAAGAAGCGACCGGTGGCGATCTCGGCGGGCGTCGGGCTGATGTCGCGCGCTGCGGCGCCGACCCGGAACAGGACCGGCGCAGCGGTGCCCGCCGAAGGGGCCAGCAGGATGGCAGCGAGAAGGCTCGCCGCAATGACGGAGCCGAAGATCGCTTTGTATCGAGTCGTTGTCACGGTGTCATCCCCCGAACGGCCTGGGGTAAGGAGATTCTCCGCCGGGGTCGGCGACTCCTTTTCCCGGCGTCCCGACGCGTTCGACGAGTTCGGCTTCCCGATCCGTACGCGGCGAGCACCGTCCTCCTGGGGGTTTACTTCGTCGGCACGCATTTCCTCCGTAAGCGCAAGTCGTCGACGCTCCTCGGCATGGGCGAGGACGCGGCCGTCGTCGCGCGCAGCATCGCGGCGCGATAACCGAAGGAGCTTCACGGTTTCGCGCCGAACTGTTGGCGTGTGAGATCGCCCCGAGCCCTCCTCGCCCTCCTCTTGCTGCTCTTGGCGGCGGGCGTTCCCGCGGTCGGCGGTCCTCGTCCGTGCCGCCAAGGCTGGACCAAGGTCGGCGAAGAGGAGTTCGGCGCGCCGTTCGTGCTCCTCCGCTCGCAGGGCGTCACACACGATGACACCGGGTGGATCTTCTCCTGGCAGGGTGGTCTCGAGCGCACGACGCCTACCTACACGACGCAGGCCCTCGCGACCTGGCCCTACGACGACGTGTACCAGCCGTCGTTCGATCTCGACGGGACGAATCACTTCGGTGGAACCCACATCGGCGACGTCGACACGATCGACGGTTTGATCTACGCGCCGCTCGAGGACGGCGAATTCGACGTCGGCATCACGACGCTCAACGTCCCCGAGTACCAGCAGTCGTTCATCGAGCTGTACGACGCGAAGACGCTCCTCTACACGGGCGTGCGTTACCCGGTCCCTCACGAGCTCTCGCGCGACGGCGTCCCCTGGATCGCGATCGATAAGACGAAACGGGAGGCGTACACCGGCGAGTGGAACATGCCAACGGACACGTTCAACGTCTTCGATCTGAAGATGAACGTGAAGCGCGTTCTCCGGCTCCGCTACCCCGACTCCTTCGGAACCGGTTTCCATCTGTCTCGGATCCAGGGCGGCGATATCGCCGGGCGCACGATGTACGTCGCGCGCGACGACGCCCAGCAAACGATCTATGGGATCGACCTCGTGACGGGGCACGTCACGCCGCTGTTCACGATGGAGTGGCCCGAACCGAGCGAGCTCGAAGGGATCGCGGTGCACCCGACTCCCGACGGCGCGCTGGTGCACGTTCTGTTGATCAAGGACAACGACCTGGACGACCCGCGCAACCTGAACAAGGTCCGCACGTCGTTCCAGCATTTCGCGCCGGTCTGCGCCTGATCAAGCAGCGGCCGTGTCGCCCTCGGCCCGGCCGGGTAGGCATCTATAGACCCTAGAACAAGGAGGCGATCTCAGATGCCGACTGCTCTCGAAACCAAGCACTCCGTGACGATCGACGCACCGGCCGGCAAGGTCTGGGACGCGCTGACCACGCCGGAGCTGATCAAAGAATGGTTCTTCGGCGTCGACACCGAGAGCGACTGGAAGGAAGGCAGCGAGATCGTTCACCGCGGCGAGTGGAAGGGCAAGCCGTACGAAGACAAAGGCCGCATCGTGACGCTCGAGCCGCCGCGCACGTTCGTCCACACCCACTGGAGCCCGATGTCGGGCGTGCCGGACAGCGAGGAGAACTACCAGGAAGTCACGTGGTCGCTGACCGAGACGGATGGCAAAACCGAGCTCAGCGTCGGCGAGGTCAACCTTCCGTCCGAGGACGCGAAGTCGGTTTCCGACCAGAGTTGGCCGATGGTCCTCGACAACCTCAAGAAGTTGCTCGAGGGGCGTCCCCGCAGCTAGACGGCCCGGCCGACCCGGCGAAGATTCTTCCGCCTATGGTGTCGAGAACCCGGATCCGGGCTCGACGTCCCGGGTAGCCGACGGCGGAAGGAGCCGGTCATGGACAAGGTCGTTCCGTTCCTGTGGTTCGACGACAAGGCCGAAGAGGCCGCCGAGTTCTACGTTTCTCTGCTGCCCGACTCGAAGGTCGAGAGCCTCTCCTACTACGGCGACGAGCCGCCGGGGATGAAGGGCAAGGTCATGACCGCCAGCTTCCGGCTGGCGGGGCAGCCGATCATCGCGCTGAACGGCGGACCGGACCAAAAGTTGACCGACGCATTCTCGATCCTCATCAACTGCGAGGATCAGGAAGAGGTCGACGAGCTGTGGGGAAGGCTCACCGCGAACGGCGGCGAGCCGGGACCATGCGGCTGGCTGAAGGACCGGTTCGGCGTGTCGTGGCAGATCATCCCGACGCGGCTGTTCGAGCTGATGGGTGATCCCGACCCGGAGAAAGCGGGGCGCGCGACGCACGCGATGCTGCAGATGGGCAAGATCGATATCGCCGGGCTCGAGCGCGCGTACGCCGGGTAGCGTCAGGCAGCGGGCTCGCGGCGACGGGCAACCGCGACGGTCGTGATCGCGGCGAGCGCCATCACGACGAACCCGAACACATACGTGGTGTCCGGCAGGCCGAAATGGCTTGCCGCGATCCCGGCGGCGATCGCGGGAACGCTGATCGAGAAATAGATCACGATGTACAGCGCTGCGAAGAGCGCGCCGCGCTTCTCCGGCGGCGCGAGCGGTCCGACGCTCCGCATCACACCGGAGAACGCAGGGCCGAGGCCGAGGCCGGCGACGGCGCTGCCGGCAAACAACAGCCCGCTCGAGCTCTGCTCGACGGCGAGAAGGCTAAGGCCGACCCCGAGCACCAGCGCGAGCGACCCGCCGATGATCGATGGGCGCGGGGCGGTCTTCGCGAGGATCGCGGACGTGACCGCGCCGCCGCCCGTGAGCGCAACGATGACGAGTACGCCGACTGCATGATTCCGCGTCGTCACGAGCGAGCTGACAAGCGCCGGGCCAAGAGACAGATAGAGCGCGGCGAGCGCCCACATGGCGACGAGCGACGGAGTGGAGACGGCGAACTGCGATCGCGCAATCGTCGGCACACCGACCTGGGGACGCAACGATCGCAACGCGCCCGGACCGCGCTGCGCGACGTCGGGAACGATCAGGACCAGCCCGACGCCGAGCGCGTACACGCCGACGAGCAACCAGAAGACCAGACGCAGAGGGCTCGGCGCGTACTCGACCAGCAGTCCGGATCCGAGAGCTCCCCCACCGAGGCCACCCATGAGCGCGATACCGGCGACGATGCTGCCTCGCCGCGGCTTGTCGGGGGGCTGGAGGTCGACGAGCCACGCGCTGATCGCGCCGGTCGCGATCCCGGTTCCGATGCCTTGCAACACCCGTCCGAGGTAGAGCCATCCGACGCCGTCCGCCGCGATGAACGCGAGCATGCCGGCGGCCTGGATGACGAGCGCCGCCAACACCACGGGACGCCGGCCGACATGATCCGACAGGCGTCCTGTGGTGAGTAGTGCGGTGAGCGCGCCCGCCGCGTATACGGCGTAGATCGTGGTGATCGTGGTCGACGAGAAGTGCCACATCATCGCGTACACGCCGTAGAGCGGAGACGGCGCGCTGGCGGCGAACAAGAAGAAGCCGAGGAGCGTGGCGAGGGACCAGAACGAGGCGTCGTTCGCCAGGCCGAAGCTAGCCGTAGTTCCTTCCCGCCGAGGCACCCTGCTCAATCGTGAGCGCGTGTCGGCCCCGGGTCAAGCCGGCTTCAAGGCCCGCTCTCGGGCAGCAATCCATTCTGCACTGCGAACAGGCTTGCGGCGGCGCGGCTCGACGCGCCGATCTTCGTGTAGATGTGTTCGACGTGGTTGCCCACCGTCTTCGGCGAGATGAAGAGCCGCTCTGCGACCGCCTTGTTCGACATGCCACGCGCGACGAGCTGCAGCACCTCGACCTCGCGCTGCGTGAGACCGGCCGGACCCTCCTGCCGGCGCGCCGCACGATGCCCGGCGGCGCCGAGGACCGCCTCCACGACGTAGCCGTCCATGCGCCCGGAGGTCGCCTCGCGACGCAGCTCCGCCG